>JABDPH010000369.1 GCA_013042925.1 Eudoraea sp. | reverse complement strand
GAAGGCTTTGATCTGCCTGCCATGAGAAGTAAAAAGAGGTAAATGAAAAAAAGAGGGCAATACTGAGAAGTACCAAAAGGCTGCCCAGTATTATTTTATTTTGTTTGGAAAACTTAAAAGAAAATCCTTTTTTAGAAGAAGTGGATTTTGATTTTTTTCTCTTCTTTGCCATTAAATCATCTATTCTTTGGGGTAAAAATACAAATTTACGCAGGAAGGACTATTTATAAAAGTCCTAAATAATTTTTGGCACATAGATGATAAGGCCAACTATAGTTGCTGCCATTGAAACGAGCATGACAGCCCCTGCGGAAATATCTTTTATAAATCCAATTTTCTCATCAAATTCCGGCTGTATGTAATCGGACATTTTTTCAATTGCAGTATTTAACCCTTCAATTCCAAGAACCAGGGCAATTGCAAATATTTGTAGAATCCATTCGGTTTGAGATATCTCAAAATAAAATCCTGCACCGGTCATAATAATTGCAATGATTACCTGGATTTGAATGCTACTCTCCGTGCGGACTAAAAACCAGGCCCCTCGGAAAGCATAACCAATGCCTTTTATCCGATCTACAATCAAATTATCCTTAGGCATCCATCAGTGCTTCGAGAGCGGCTTTGTAGTTTGGTTCGTCAACAGTTTCCTGTACCTGCTCTGTATGAATTACCGTGCCATCCTCGTTTAAAACTATAATCACCCTTGAAAGTAACCCCTGAATAGGACCGTCTATATATTCCAGGCCATAAGATTTCCCAAAATTCCAATCCTTAAAGTCAGACAGCGTTTCAACATTATCAATTCCTTCAGCACCGCAAAATCTATTCATAGCAAAAGGTAAATCTCTGGAAATGCATAAAACAACGGTATTGTTTAATTCGGCAGCCTCCGTATTGAATTGGCGAACAGAATTTGCACATGTACCGGTATCCAAGCTGTGAAATATATTCATTACTACTTTCTTGCCTTTATAATCAGACAGGGTAGCATTGGATAGGTCGCCTTTAGTTAAATTGAAATCAGGGGCAGCACTCCCAATTTCCGGAAGAGTTCCCGATGTGTGAATTGCATTTCCTTTAAGTGTTACAGTAGCCATTTTGATATTTTTAAAATTCTATGTGAAATTAAAAATAAATGATTGAATTAACAGGCTAAAGAACGAAAAGTTAAAGTTATTTTCTTTAAAAAATCATCAACTTCTTTAAAGAGCTTTTGAGGATGACAATTGTTTTATTTTTATTCCCAGGGCCGCGAAGGTTAATGTAGTAATTGGACTTAACCAATTGAAGATGGCAAAGAAGAAATAGTCCGCAACACTTACCCCTAACACCCCGCTATGATATGCCCCGCATGTATTCCAGGGGATAAGTACAGAGGTTACGGTACCCGAATCTTCCAGGGTTCTACTTAAATTTTCAGGGGCTAACCCGCGATCCTCATATGCTTTTGAAAACATTTTTCCCGGGACTACAATGGCAAGATACTGATCAGATGCAGTAATATTCAGCGCAAGACAACTACCTACCGTACTTGCAAAAAGTCCGAATGTTGTCTTAGCCAGCCCAAGTAAAGATTTAGTAATCCTTGATAAGGCTCCTATTCCATCCATAATACCACCAAACACCATGGCACATACAATCAGCCAAATGGTGCCTAACATCCCGGCCATTCCTTTTGCAGAAAATAAATCATTCAGCGCAGGGTTATCTGTTGCTATCTCAGTTTTAATTGTTATGGCGTTCAGTATTCCTTTGTAACCAGATTCAAAATTCAATTCTTTTGCTCCGGTAATTCCGGCAACGATATCGGGTTGGAACCATAATGCAAAAACGCCTCCCAGTAGGGTGCCTATAAGCAGGGCAACAAGTGGCGGGGCTTTTTTGACTATCAGGAAAATCACAGCCAATGGCACAAGGAACAACCAACCATTTATGGTAAAAGTTCCTTCAATTGAGTTTAGGATGCTTTCTGTGTCTGCTATACCCGTAGTTTCCAGATTAAGGCCTATAATTATAAATATCAATAGGGTAATAACTATTGACGGGATAGTAGTATAGGTCATATATCTAATATGGCCAAATAAATCTCCACCGGCCATAGCCGGGGCCAGGTTTGTAGTATCACTTAAAGGAGACATCTTATCACCAAAATATGCACCCGAAAGCGCTGCACCGGCCGTCATACCCATCGAAATCCCAAGAGCATCGCCAATTCCTATAAGAGCAATACCCACCGTAGCTGATGTAGTCCAGCTACTTCCTGTGGCAATTGAAATTATTGCACAAATAATTAAACTGGCGGCCAGGAATATAGTAGGGTTTAGAATTTGAAGGCCGTAATAGATCATTGCAGGGATAATACCACTAATCATCCAGGTTCCGGCAAGAGCCCCTACCATTAAAAGTATTAAGAGCGCCCCGGTAGTTGACTTTACGTTTTCGGCTACTTCAGCCAACATCTGTTTATAGGTGGTTTTATTAAAAAAACCAACTATTGCAGCCACTGCACCACCCAATAATAAAATAAACTGATTGGAACCACCAATTGCATCATCTCCGAAAACATAAACATTATAAGCGAGCATTCCCACAAGCGCAAAAACAGGTATTAATGCTTCCCAAATATTTAGTTCACGGTTTTCAACTATATGTTCCTGCTGTCTGTATTTATTGGATTTTTTATCGGCCATAGAGTTTACCTGGTTGATGCGTAATATTACAACTTTGGCCGCTGTTCTGCAAACTACACCCTACCTATATAGCAGCAGAGGCAACTTTGTGATCCAGGATGTGCAGGCTATGCATACATTCTTTCATTAAATTATAGGTTCTCTGAATATCGTTATCCAGGCCAACAGAAAAGCGTATAAGTCCATCCGATAAGCCCATAGATTTTTGCTCTTCCAGGGGGATTTCCGACGAGGTTGATGTACCAGGTGCACTAAACAACGTTTTGTAGAATCCAAGACTAACTGCCAGATAACCCAGGTTTTTTTTCTGCATTAGCTCCATTAGATTATTTGCATTTTCAAGGCTACCCACGTCGAGGGTCATAATCCCTCCATAGCCATATTCAGAAATCATTTGCTTTTTTAAGGTATCGTGGCCTGGATGCGATTCAAGGCCCGGATAGACCACTCTAAGACCGTCTTTCTCAAAATTTTGTGCCAGAAATAATGCATTTTCACTATGCTTTTTCATTCTTATATGAAGCGTTCGCATATTTTTTAAAATAAAAGATGCTCTAAGACTATCCAGAGTGCTACCTAATAACATACCAGCACCATCATGCACATCCTTTAAGCTAAGGCAAAATTCCTTAGACCCGCATACTGCTCCTGCCACACTATCACTGGTTCCATTTATAAATTTGGTAAGACTATGGATCACTATCTCTGCGCCTAATTTTCCGGGAGCAATAGATAGGGGTGAAAAAGTATTGTCAACAACCAGAGGAATATTATACTTTTGGGCCAATTTAGATAATGCCCTAATATCGGCTACTTCCAATAAAGGATTACTTATAGATTCACAAAATATCATTTTTGTATTTGGCGTAATTGCCTTTTCTACAAGTTCTGTTTTTGTGATGTCTACAAATGATGTATTGATATTGAATTTTCTAAGAAAATTTTTCATAAAAGCATAAGTGCCCCCATATATAGTCCTGCTACTCACAATATGGTCTGCCGAATTACACAATTGAAGGATAACTGCCGTAATTGCTCCCATGCCACTTGCCGTGACGTTAGCCGTTTCTGTCCCTTCCAGAGCTGCAAGAGCTTCTCCCAGATATAGATTAGAAGGGGAGGAGTGCCGGCTGTATAAGTAGCAACCTTCTGTATTCCCTTCAAACGTGTCGAACATTGTTTTGGCAGAAAGGAAGGTATAAGTAGATGAATCTGAGATAGACGGATTTACACCCCCAAATTCGCCAAAATTGTGTAATTCCTGAATTTTATCTGTCGCATTGTGTTTCATAACAGTATCTGTTTTTATAACATATAAAATTATTGAAAAGCTGTTTAAAAAACAACTATTAGTAAATATAATAGAAAATAAAACTATATATTTACATAATAATAGAATATATGTCAGTTAATAAGTTTAATTCGTAGTTTTTGATGTAAATAAATCATGATTAAAATAGATGCAAAAGACAGGGAACTATTGACGCTTCTTCAAGAAGATAGTAAAAGAACCACCAAGGAATATGCAAACAGGCTGGGGCTTTCAACGACCGCGGTATATGAGCGGATAAAACGTTTGGAAAAATCGGGTGTGATTACAAAGTATGTTGCTTTGGTTGATAAAACCAAAGTCAACAAAGCATTTATGGTGCTCTGTCATGTTAAACTGATCCAGCATATAAAAGATTATGTACTTCAGTTTGAGCGGGAGGTAGTTCAATTGGAAGAAGTTTCGGAATGTCATCATACTAGTGGGGATTATGATTATATCCTTAAAGTTAATGTAAGTGATATGGAGGCTTACCGGGAATTCATGGTGACCAAGCTTACTGCTATAAAGAATATTGGAAGTACCCAGAGTTCTTTTGTTATCAATGAGGTAAAATACAGCACCGCAGTACACTTTTGATTAAACAGGTATACCAGGTTTTCTTAAGCTCGACTTCTCTTATGTCCTAATCAAAAACATTTGTACTTTTGTGATCTGATTTTCTGAATATCCCGTTATTAAACGAATCTTTTACTTTAAAAAGGAAGACTATGAATCAATATGATGTAGCCATTATAGGCTCTGGACCAGGTGGGTATGTTGCCGCCATTAGGTGCGCTCAATTGGGCATGAAAACTGCCATAATCGAGAAATATTCAACTTTGGGAGGAACCTGTCTTAACGTGGGTTGTATACCTTCCAAAGCACTATTAGACTCCAGCCATCATTATGAAGATGCGGTTAAACACTTCGAAGATCACGGTATAGAAATTCCGGGGGATATAAAGGTAAACCTTGAAAAGATGATTTCGCGCAAGCAAGCCGTGGTAGATCAGACAACCAAAGGGATTCAGTTTTTGATGGACAAAAATAAAATTGATGTATATGAAGGCATAGGTAGTTTTAAGGATGCCACTCATATCAGCATAGCACCGGCTAAAGGAAAGTCACAGACCATAGAAGCCAAGAATATTATTGTTGCAACGGGTTCTAAACCATCTTCATTGCCATTTATAAAGCTGGATAAAGAACGAGTTATCACCTCTACGGAGGCTCTAAAGCTGAAGGAAATCCCTTCTCATATGATCATTATCGGTGGTGGGGTGATTGGATTAGAATTGGGCCAGGTATATAAGCGATTAGGTTCTCAAGTAACCGTTGTGGAGTTTATGGACAGAATTATTCCCGGCATGGATGCTGCTCTTTCCAAAGAACTTTTAAAAGTCCTGAAAAAACAAAAAGTAAAATTCCTGCTTTCACATAAGGTTAAGTCTGTTGAACGTACAAAGAATGAGGTAATCATTAAAGCTGACGATAAAAAAGGCGCTGAAGTTGTTTTAAAAGGCGATTATTGCCTTGTATCGGTTGGCAGAAGGCCTTATACTGATGGTTTAAATGCCGGAGCTGCAGGGATTGTTTTAGATAAGATGGGTAGGGTAGAAGTGAATAACCACTTACAGACCAATATCCCTAATATTTATGCCATTGGTGATGTAGTCAAAGGTGCAATGCTCGCTCATAAGGCCGAGGAGGAAGGCGCCATGGTTGCTGAGATTATTGCGGGCCAAAAGCCGCATATAGATTATAATTTAATTCCTGGTGTTGTTTATACATGGCCGGAAGTGGCCGCGGTTGGGAAAACGGAAGAAGAATTGAAAGAAGCCGGTGTGGAATATAAATCTGGTCAGTTTCCAATGCGAGCCTTAGGACGATCCAGGGCAAGTATGGATACGGATGGATTTGTAAAAATTCTTGCAGATAAGAAAACCGATGAAGTCCTTGGTGTTCATATGATTGGTGCCCGTTGTGCCGATTTAATTGCCGAGGCAGTCACGGCAATGGAATTCAGGGCCTCAGCAGAGGATATATCACGTATGAGCCATGCACATCCTACCTATGCCGAGGCGGTAAAGGAAGCAGCTTTGGCCGCTACAGATGATAGGGCTTTGCATATCTGATTCGGTTAAATTTTTCTGGTAAGCATTTATCTTAGAAGTAATATGGTAAGGTAGAAATATAGCTACTACTTAGCTTTTTACCAATCTTATTGATCTGAGTATCCTGTAAATAGTTGTTTTCAATGACCTTTGTGTGTAAATCAACCATGGCTCCAGTTTATTCCTGAGATCGGAGAGTGTAGTATTTATGGTTAGTTTAATAGCATCTTCATTCCTGGCATAAAACAAGGATAAAAAAGTACATACGAACATGAAAGCTATAGCAGCGGGTATTAAAATGGCTGGTGATAGTGACTGGTAAAAGAACCAATACAGTCCAAGTCCCGTAAAACTTCCGTACAGAATAACAAAATGGATAACATAGATAGACAAAGTGTTCTGTCCTATTTTAAGTACCGTCCTACTGGTTATGAATTGCCGTAAAAGCATAAATATCGCAAAGGCAACAAGCACATCTCCCAGTCTTATGAAAAGATAATTATTTGAGGCGATCGCTTCGAATAGTTGCATCCCCGTTATTGATGAGATTGCCAAAAAGAGACTTGA
>JABDPH010000366.1 GCA_013042925.1 Eudoraea sp. | reverse complement strand
ACTATAACCTTAAATTCTGCTGGTTTGTTGTAAAAGTAATCAACCCTTCTGATCATTTCCACAGCATCATAATTATTCTTGCTAGCTTGCAAGGTTGTTTTAATTGATTTGAGTTGGTAATTCGCTATAGCATTTACCTGAGGATGAACACCTTTGTGGGCTGCAAGGTTCATTATATGATAAAGTACCCTGTAATTGATTGACTTCTGGACTTCATTATAATATGGGTCTCTCAGGTCTTTAGCAATCGTACTTTGAACCAATTGGTCTAGGACATATTCAAGCCCAATTTGCTGGCTATCCAAACTTTTTTGCTGTATTAATCTCGATGCTCTTTCGGGATGCAACAATAATCCTAAAGTCATGTCAGAAGCTGTCTCAGGGGCAGAAAGAGCATCAAAAGAAACTCCGGTTCTGCCTTTAAAAGATTCCCTGGTTCTGGGATATCCGATGGCCCTGGGCGGTAACAATGATAATTTTTCCTTAGGGATAGCAATTACATTTGCATCTAATGTTTTTAGCAAAACCTTTAACGCTTCAAGCTGCAAGCTTTTATCAATGGTTTCAACAATTTTCTGACCATCGCCCTTCACAGCGTAATTATAGTCGAGGCCTCCAATCATTTTAGCTACTGCTTCAGTCTGATATCTGTGAAAAAAATAAAGCGGAGCAAAAACATCTTCTAAAGTTGTATTTGGTTCATTTTTACGGATATTGTCTATAGAAAAATTCCCTATTGCAATCTCCCTGATCTTTAAAACATTTTCCAGCTCTGTGCTGGCGCTCTGACCATTGTCCCACAGATGTGCTAAAGCGTGCGCCCCGCCTAAAGGCCTTGCGTCCTTGTCGGAAATAAATCGGAGTCCTTTCTTGGCAGACTCTTCCACTATTTTATTCAAAGCTTGCTTTTCATCTGTTCCTTTTGCAAATTCAGAATAGGAATAGGCAACAGTTGTTTTATCCCATGCTCCTATTCCTGTGTCATACGCTTGTGAATAATCTATCTTCCCATTCACGATTGTAAACTGTGGATGCGGGTAATCCATTACCGAAGCTCTTTGATTTGTACTTGCCGCGAAATTATGTGTAAACCCCAATGTATGACCAATTTCATGAGCAGACAACTGTCTAATTCGCGCTAAAGCCAAATCCAACATTGCCTTATAATTATCATCGCGTTCTTCAAAAGGCCTGTTTATTAAGGCCTGTGCAATTAAGAAATCCTGTCTGATCCTTAAACTGCCCAAACTTACGTGCCCTTTAATAATTTCACCCGTCCTGGGATCTGTAATACTACTGCCGTAACTCCAACCTCTTGTAGATCTGTGTACCCATTGAATAACATTATATCTTACATCAAGCGGATCAACATCATCCGGCAATATCTTTAACTGAAATGCATCTTTGTACCCTATTGCTTCAAAAGCCTCATTCCACCACTTTCCTCCTTCCGATAAAGCGGTCCTTACAGGTTCTGGAGTGCCATTGTCTAAATAATAAATAATGGGTTCTATAGCTTCACTTATTTCGGTCTCAGGATTCTTCTTAGACAAACGGTGTCTGGTAATAAATTGCTTTAAAATAGGCTCCTGCACCGGTGTGGCATAGTCATAATATGAAAAAGGGTATGAACCGCTTCTCGGATCAAAAATCCTTTGTTTATAATTTGAATCGGGCAATTCAATAAACGAATGATGTTGTGCAACTGTTACCAGATCGGGATTAGGGCTAACTGACCTGATATAATCACCTTTGGATTCTCCTTTAAAAGTCAATGTAACATCAAACTCTATATTTTTTGGAAACGCCTTTGTTCTTTCAAGTGCCATGGCGCTTTTACTCTTATCAAGTTTGTAAGTTCCCTGCTGTTTTTGCTTAAGGCGCTTTGTAACCCCATGAACATCCTGAACTAAAAAATCGCTGATATCAATAATATATTTACCTGTTGATTCTTCTACAATTTTAAAACCGAAAAGTATAGATTTGGCGAAAGCCTGTTCTACAGATTTTTTTTCAAGTTCATTATCCGTTAGTGCCCTGTATTTTAAGTTAGGTTGGACAAGAAGTAGTTTATTTCCAGCTTTTTTAAAATATACAACCTGCTCATTACCAAGCTGTCCCCTGTCTAAACCTATATCATTACTTCCAATTCCACTGCTTAGGGAATACACGTATAGAAAAGGCTTTTGAAGTTCATTAATTTCCAGGTAAACCTTATCACTGGCAGCGTCATAATAGAAGTCATAAAACCCTTCATATTTCTGAAACGCTTTGCTCTTTTCAGTGAATTGAGCATTGGAAAATTGATAGATAACAAGTGCTAAAATAAAGGATAGAATGTTTCTCATCGTCGCAAATTAAGCGCTAAATTTAGATAAATTCCGCTAATATCTTTATGAATCTTGTTACTTATTGCAAATAATTAAATCCGCATTAATTCTCTAGATATTTTAATTTATAGCTAAAAAACAAGTGGGATTATTTGGAAATATCTATTCATAAGCTGAGTAAAATAGACTATATTGAAACAAAGTATTTTGTATGACAAAAATCAAGAATCAGATCTTTTCATCCTACTTAAGAAATCCATTATTATATGATGAAATATATGATAATGATGGAAGTGTAAAACAGATGTACAAGAAACTTTTTGATTTGTATGGAGAGCATTCCATTGAAGATTATGCCAACCTCAATTTAAAGGCCAAGTCTTCGTTCTTTAACCAGGGTATTACTTTTCAGGTTTATGGCAAGAAAAAGTCTAAGGAAAAAATATTTCCTTTTGATTTATTTCCCAGGATCATTGATCCCAAAGAATGGGACTTTATAGAGCGTGGTGCAATTCAACGCAGCAAAGCACTTAATCTTTTTCTATGGGATATTTATCATGAAAAAAAAATAATCAAGCAGGGCCTAATCCCAATGGAACTAATAAGTTCCTCAGGGAATTACCTGCATCAAATGATGGGGGTAGATCCTCCGGGTGATATATATAATCATATCTCCGGCATAGATATTATCAAACACAATGATGGTAAATATTATGTGTTGGAAGATAATATTCGCTGCCCTTCAGGGGTAAGCTATGTTATTTGTAACCGGACCGCGCTTAAAAGGGCTCTGTTTGGAGTTTTTAACCATTACCAGACCCATACAGTCACCGATTATGCCGAAAACTTATTGGAACTACTTGAAACAGCTAAACCCCATGGGGTTGATATACCAGTATGTGTAGTTATTACTCCGGGGATGTATAATTCTGCCTACTATGAGCATTCATATCTCGCAAAAACAATGGGGGTTGAATTAGTTGAGGGCCGTGATCTTTTTGTAGAAAATGATTTTGTGTATATGAAAACAATCAGAGGTCCTCAAAAGGTGGATATTATTTACCGCCGTATTGATGATTTATTTATTGATCCCTTAGAATTTAGACCCGATTCTTCATTAGGCGTTCCCGGCTTATTCGCAGCATATAAAAAAGGTAATGTAACCATTGCCAATGCTCCCGGGACAGGGGTCGCTGATGATAAGGCCGTTTATACATATATGCCTGAAATAATCAAGTACTATTTAAATGAAGAGCCCATATTGAATAATGTTCATACATACCATTGCAGCAGGCCGGACGAATTAAAATATGTTTTGGACAACATTCATCAACTTGTCATCAAACCTGTAGATGAGGCCGGCGGATACGGAATATCAATTGGCAATAGATTGACCAAAGAAGAAATTGAAGAGGTGAAAAAACAGGTCAAGTCAGATCCGAGGAGATATGTAGCGCAACCCATTATGTCTCTTTCTGTGCACCCTACCTATATTACAAAAAAAGAATCTTTTGAACAACGGCACGTAGACCTTAGAGTATTTGCCGTCCTGGGAAAAGAAAAAGAGTTTGTTCTAAAAGGAGGACTTACAAGGGTAGCGTTAAAAAAAGGAAATCTAATAGTTAATTCATCTCAGGGTGGTGGTTCTAAGGACACCTGGGTGTTAAAAAAATAAATTATGCTTGCAAGAGTAGCAGACAACCTTTTTTGGATGGGTAGATATATTGAACGCTCTGAGCATATTGCCAGGTATTTAAGCGTTAACTATTTTTCTTCTCTTGATGCCCCAAATGATTTGTCTCAATCCAGACCATTCGTATTGCGGTCTATGGTATTTATGGTTGGAGAGCCGCAAGCGGACAAATCCATGGATATTATTGAAGAAGAAGTGCTTTTTAATATTGGTCTTAACCCGGAATCAGCATATTCAATTCTTAACAATGTAAAAAATGCACGGGAAAATGCCAATAGTGCCCGGGATCTTATCTCTACCGGACTATATGAG
>JABDPH010000364.1 GCA_013042925.1 Eudoraea sp. | reverse complement strand
AGGATAATGACAAAGCGAACAAAGCCATAGGACACAGATCCCAAGCTTTGCTCAATATGTACCAGGGAAAAATTAAAAGCGCAATTAATCACTTACAGGAAGGAATAGCTTACAGGACTATAATTGGAAATGGCCTGAGCACGGCCCGAGATCGAATGTATTTAGCTTCTGCATTTTTCATGAAAGATTCATATGCTGAAGCAGAGAAACAACTTGAAGAAGTCGATAAAATAAGCCAAAATACCTACTTAGCTCCTTACTATCTTATGATTTGGGGGAATTTATGTGTTCAGAATAATGATCTGGACAAAGCAAGGGAAATAAACCAGCTGTTGGCGTCACGGGTTAACCCAAAAAATGAGCATGACAAAGCCAATCATGCTATGCTTTCTGGAAGTATATTGATCGCTTCTGATAGCATATCGGAAGGAATACAATTACTTGAATCCGGCTTACGGATAAGAGAAGAAGACCTCTTTAAAGGTCATTTAGCCAATGCATATTTCAAATCAGACAGGAGTTCCGAAAAAGCTGAAATTCTTTTTAAGGAAATCATCAAGGGTAAAAAAATATTAGGCTTTGAAGGACAGCAATTATATGTAAGCGCCCACCTTCACCTCGCAGAAATCTATGAAAACAGAGGTCAAATTGAAGCAGCGACCAAATACTATAAAGCATACTTAAGCTTAATAAAGAATGCCGATGACAACATCCAGGTTATCCATCAAATTGAAAACAAATTAGAACAGTTCAATATCCCCCTTTTATGAATATCGAACTAATTAAAAAAAATTATTGTGGACATAGGCCAACCTCCTGTTCTTACCCATTATTAAAACAATTTCATTAACATGAAAGAAGGACAACATCTTGCTGCAATTATGTTTACCGATATTGTCGGTTATACGGCCTTAATGGGTAAGGATGTAGAGCTTGGTCTTGAATTAATTCGCAAAAATCGCCAGATTCACAAACCATTAATTGAGAAATACGGTAGGAATGAATGATATTTATGATCGGTATTTAAGGCATAGTTTTCCTGCAATTTAAATGCCTTCCTAATAATTCATTATCTTGGTAAAGTAACAATCAACTACTACTTCACATGATTAAATTTTTCCATTATATACCGACAATAGTGGTTGAAAACTGAACAGGCAAATACCTGAAATAGGCCTTTGGTGAAATTGAATTGGTCATTACCGGACTATTAATAAACTTATTATGAACACTAATTGAAGTATGCTATTTAGTTATGAAACTTGATTTACAATTTGTACGCTCACAATTTCCGGCTTTTTCTGAACCTACCCTGGACGGATGGGCTTTTTTTGAAAATGCGGGGGATCCTATCCTTGTATACAATTTATTAATAGATTGACTGACTTTTATATGAAAAACAAGGTACAACCCTACTATCCTTATCCTGCTTCAATGCGGGCCGGAGAATTAATGGATACCTCGTATAAAAGAATGGCTGCTTACCTGAATGTTGAAGATTCAGAAATTCATTTCGGACCTTTCACCACTCAAAATGTTTATGTGTTGGAAAATGCCATGAGGCCTATGTGGAAAGACAGGGACGAGATTATCGTTTCCTGTCAGGATCACGAAGCCAATGCAGGGGCATGGAGAAGATTGACAGACCGAGGACTTAAAATTGTAGAGTGGCATATAGATCGGGAAAGGGGCTTATTAGGCCTGGAGGATTTGAACGGTTTATGAACATCATTTTGATAAACAGACCTATCCATAAAGTAATTACTTATCTACCTATAGATTTCATTAAGGAAAACCACCATAATAAAAACTCAAAACCTGGATTTAATTAACAATATTTTAAAAATAAGGAGATTGATCAACCACCACAATAGTTTTATATTTGAATATGGTGAAATTCTTCTTTATCCCAATGCTTTTCCTGATCCTTTCCAGTGGACTTCAGGCACAAAACAATACAACTATAAAGGATTCTTACGAATCGTATTTTGAACTACCCAGAGAGTCTGTCTTTCTACACTTAAACAAGAGTACCTATATAGTTGGCGAAGAGCTTTGGTTTAGCGCATATGCATACGACAGGAAGAATGGAGTACCCTTTACCCAAACTACGAACCTTCAGGTTAGCTTGTATAATGATCAAGGGATTCCCATAGAGGATCAACTGGTTATGATGGTAAACGGGTATGCCAAGGGAAATATCAGAATAGACTCTACCTACACAAGTGGCGATTATTTTATAAAAGCCTCAACCAACTGGATGAAGAACTTTACAGAGGATGATACCTTTGTACAAAAGATACAGGTCATCAATGGAAATGCAAAAGTCAGGCAACTGGCTGAAACAAATTACGATCTGCAATTGCTGCCGGAAGGAGGCCACCTGGTGGAAGGGCTGGAAAGCATAATAGGTGTAAAGCTGATCGACAGCGAAGGCCGCGGCGTAGTTTTTAACAAGGGTAGCCTGGTTAATGATCGAGGCAGCACCGTTATGGATTTCAAGGGCAATGTCTTCGGAATGGCTAGTTTTCCCATCCGCCCTCAAAGTGATAGCTACAATGTGAGCATTAAACTGGGAGACAACAGTATTGTTACGGCCCCCCTGCCCCCGGTATCGGAAAAAGGCATTATCCTCAGGGTGGTAAATAACTATGGTGAGAATGATATATTAATAGCTTTGGCCACCAACAAAAAGACTTTAAAGGATGTCAGGAATAAAAAATTCAGGTTGCTTGTTCACAAGGACGGAGAAATAGCAACCACAAGATCTCTCGATTTTGACAATGCACAAAAGGAAACACTCCTTTCCATAAACAGGAAGCTACTCTTCCCTGGGGTGAACACGGTAACCCTCTTTGATGAAGAAAACCAACCGATTGCAGAGCGCCTTTTCTTTAACCATGCTGGACTAAAGGACATGCAGCCAGAAGTATATCTTAGTCAGAAAATAAAAGATTCCCTGGAGATTGGCATCAAGGTACCGTCGGAGTTCGCAAATAATGGAAGTCTCAGTATTTCAGTCTTACCCTTGGCTACAAGGGCCTACAACCAGAAAATCAATATTTTATCTGAATTCCTCTTAAAGCCATATATAAGCGGATATATTGAGAATCCTGCGTATTATTTCAGAGGATTTGGGCCTAGAAGGAACTTCGACCTGGACCTTTTACTTCTTGCACAAGGGTGGAGCAGGTACGAATGGAAGGATATTTTCAACAAAGCTCCCAAAGCCAACTTTGTTTACGAAAATGGTCTGATCCTCAAGGGGCGCTTCAACAACATTGATATTGACAAGTATCCTCAATTTGTTATGGAAGATTCCAGATATCATAATTCGCGAGTGGTGCTATTGGAAGCGCCGGATTTTAGTATCCCGAACCTTTTAGTTGAAAAGGGAGAAAAAATAGGAATAAAGCTCGTTAAGAGTAATGGGGAATTGAAGTCCCCTGGTCTTTACGCAAGGATCCTTACCTCTTCATGGTCAGGTAATTTATCGAATAGTCAATTAATTAACACTTCTGATATCAAAGCTCCGGAACTACCTAAAGAGGACTACAAGTTGGAGAACAAAACTATCGTTTTAGAGGAAGTGAATATAGTGGGCGAAAAACGAAAATTTTCAAATATTATTGGCCAGGAAGAGATTGTAGTAGATCAACAAGTAGTGAATATGTTCCCGCGGGTAACAGATCTTATAAGAATGAAAGGGTACAATATAGTACAGGGATTGGGTGCAGTTGGAATAAGGAATAGAAGAACCCTTGGCGGTGCACCCCCTGTCATATATTTAGATGGTACACGTATTTTAGCCGAAGGATCTCCATCATCTTCCTCTTCGCCTCAAGGTCAGAGCAGTGGCTTCGGTGCTGCCAATAAGACTCCCGGAACCCCTGTAGCTTCTACCTTTCAGAATTCCGGTGGTTTTAGTTTTCTTTATGAGCTTTATACCGCGGAAATTGAGCGTATTGAAATTAATCCGAGGCCAGATGTCACAGAAGGCGTAAATGGAGCGGGTGGTGTAATAAGAATATGGACCAGAAGGACTCCGCTTAAAGGGAACTCCAATGATGTTAACAACAGAAGTTTTATTGATACTACAAACGGCTTTGTTGTCGCAAAAAAGTTTTATACCCCAAAATACATTTATGCCAATCCGCTTTTTGAGCTAACAGGGGCCATACACTGGGAACCTCAGCTAGCCGTTGACTCCAGAGGAAAAGCAATATTTAACATTGCAGATACCGGAATTCAAAATATTTCATTCTATATAGAGGGTATGTCAGAAGATGGTAATCTCATCTCCACGATTAAAACAATTAACCTGGCAGAAAAGAGCAACCCCTGAGTATCCAAGATTCCTCAGTTCATAAAACATATAATTATTTGGTGCTCATCATAATATAGGTTGTGTTCAATAATTCTCTATCTTAGAAAAAACAAGCAATTGCACGCAATTGCGTTCAACTATTTGTCAACACTCTCATTAGTTATGAAACTCGATTTACCATTTATACGTAGACAATTTCCCGCATTTACAGAACCTTCGCTAAAGGGGTGGGCTTTTTTTGAAAATGCAGGGGGTTCCTATCCCTGTATCCAATTCATTGATAAATTGACTGCCTTTTACATGAAAAATAAGGTGCAGCCCTACTATCCGTATCCTGCATCATTGAAGGCAGGAGAAATGATGGACCATTCATATAAACGGATGGCAGAATACCTCAATGTAGATGCATCTGAAATTCATTTCGGCCCTTCAACCACCCAAAATGTCTATGTTTTGGCCAACGCCATGCGTCCTATGTGGAAAGACGGGGACGAGATCATTGTTTCATGTCAGGATCATGAGGCCAATGCAGGAGCATGGAGGCGATTAGCGGAACGGGGAATTAAAATTGTAGAGTGGCATGTAGATAGGGATTCAGGATTACTAAGCCTGGACGAATTGGACGGATTATTTACTGAGCGAACCAGGATGGTGGCATTTCCGCATTGCTCAAATGTGATTGGCCATGTGAACCCTGTAAAAGAAATAAGTGAAAAGGCACATGCATATGGGGCACTTTGTGTGGTAGACGGTGTGGCTTACGCTCCCCATGGCTTGCCGGATCTAAAAGCATTGGGCGCAGACATTTACCTGTTCTCATTATACAAAACTTTTGGGCCACATTTAGGGTTAATGTACGTTAAGAAAGACCTGATAGTAAAAATGGAAAACCAGTCGCATTTTTTCAAGGAGGGTATCACCAAAAGTATGTTAACTCCGGCTGGCCCGGATCATGCCCAAATTGGATCAGTAAGCGGTATATTGGATTATTTTGATGCCGTGTATGAGCATCATTTTACGGTAAAAGCATTGCCTTCTCAAAGAAACAAGGCTCTAAACGGATTATTTCGTTCACAGGAAAAATCCCTTTTGGAGCCACTACTTGAGTTTTTGAGATCCCGTGATGATCTTCAAATCTTAGGTCCTCGTAAAGCCGACGGAAGGGTCCCTACGATTTCGATCCTCCCTTTTAATAAAAGTGTAGAGCTGGTGTATACTGCCCTAACCAGCCATAAACTGATGTTAGGCATGGGCGATTTCTATGCCGTGCGCCCTCTCATGGATATGGGTATCCCATTAGAACCGGGTGTATTGAGAATGTCTTTTTTGCATTACACAAGTATGGAGGACATTGATCAGTTAATTACCGGGTTAAAGACCGCCTTATAGTAAACACCAATCTCTCGAGTGTCCTTCCAGGGCCGAATAATCTCTTTTAATTTCATTGGAAACATCCTCTATATAGGTACCAGGGTGAAATATATAGCAAAAAGAATCGTTCTAGTTCTTTAACCGTTATATAAAACAGAAAGTTATGTTTAAGAAATCTATTTTAGGAATGTCAATGTTAGCCGTTATGGCTTTTGGTTTTAGCAGTTGCTCCAGCGACGATTCTGATGATACGAATTGTGAATCCTGTGATCTGCAAGGCCAAGCTGTAGAGATATGTGATAATGGAGACGATACCTATACCCTTACAGCTGCGGGCCAATCTGAAACGATTACAGCAGAGGAACTTGAAGGGGTCGCCCCGGCAGAATATATTGGATTGATCTGCAGTTTAGGAGATCTTATCCCTTAAGTAAATAAATCACCTATTATTAGTAGTTAGCCCAACCTTCACCAGGTTGGGTTTTTTATTTATAAACCCTTACTTGATCGGAATAAACAATGCTGCACATTTGTTAAACACTATTTTCTTAAAAAAGAGATAGTTCTTAGTATTATAAAACAACTATAAAGTTGTTTTTGAAATTAGATCACTGCCTATAGGTGCAGCAAATTGTTTGGAACGCTGTTAAAGGCAATTTTGGTAGTAGACTGGTTATATACCTTTTTAATAATCTTGTATAAGTCGGGGACAACAGTTTTGGCAAGCCTGGAATTATTATTCAGTAGCACACAAATCCCCAGATCTGCCTCGGGAAATACGGCAATTTCATTTCTGAAATTGTTCACACTTCCACCGTGGTGCCAAATGGTTTTTTCCCGCCTGGTCTGGTCCTCAACAAATTTATGGATCCTCCACCCAAAGCCGTAATACGATGCCTGGTGTCCGGGCCAACGCTGGTAATATTTGTAGTGGCCCTTAATTTCTATAGCCGGGTTAAAAGCTTCTTCTAATGCTTGCTTGCTCATTATCTCGGGGTTATGCCCTAATAAAAATCGCATCCATTTGGCCATATCATCAGCGCTGGCATTAATGCCTCCCGCAGCTATAGCATTAAAATAACTATTCCTGAGCTTTTTAGATCTCCA
>JABDPH010000359.1 GCA_013042925.1 Eudoraea sp. | reverse complement strand
GGATCAGAATCAATTTCTTATTTCTTTATACACACTTCATTCCCCTAGTTATTTTCCCTAAATTTATCGTTCGCCAATGATAAAATGAATTCTTTTGAAAATTGTCGCTCAAATAACGGAACCTATTAACGAAGAAATGGAACTTTTTGAGAAAAAGTTCCGTGACTCCATGTCCACTAAAGTGGCTCTTCTTAATAGGATTACCTACTATATTGTAAACCGGAAAGGAAAGCAAATGCGACCAATGTTTGTTTTTCTTACCGCCAAACTCGTTAACAATGGGGAAGTTAATGAAAGGACATATCGTGGAGCATCTGTCATAGAATTAATACACACGGCTTCTTTGGTGCATGATGATGTAGTAGATGATAGTTACAAGCGCAGAGGTTTCTTCTCCATTAATGCACTGTGGAAAAACAAAATCGCTGTCTTAGTTGGAGACTATTTACTTTCAAAAGGAATGTTGCTTTCTGTAGAGTATGAAGATTTTGATTTGCTTAAAATTATTTCGGTGGCTATAAGAGAAATCAGCGAGGGAGAATTACTTCAGATAGATAAAGCCAGAAGATTAGATATTACTGAAGACGTTTATTACGAAATAATCAGGCAAAAAACAGCAACCCTGATTGCTGCATGTTGTAGTCTGGGAGCGTGTTCGGTAAAGCCGGGTAGCGAAGATGTTGAAACCTTCCGAAACTTTGGAGAGCTTTGCGGAATGGCATTTCAGATAAAAGATGACCTTTTTGATTATGGAGTTGAAAAAATTGGTAAACCCACTGGTATAGATATCAAGGAGCAAAAAATGACCCTACCTTTAATTTATACACTCAACAATAGTACTGCTAAAGAGAAAAAATGGCTTATTAATTCCGTAAAAAACTATAACAAGGACAAGTCGCGTGTAAAAGAAGTAATTGCATTGGTAAAAGCAAAGGGCGGTCTTTCATATGCAGAAACTAAAATGAACGAATTTAAGGACAAGGCCTTGAAACTTTTAAATACTTACCCGGATTCTGAATATAAAGATGCGCTTCGCCTTATGGTAAATTATGTGGTGGAAAGAAAAATATAATTTCTAATTATCATATTTACAAATAGTTATAGATTAATTCTGTAAAATTTCGGATTTCGGGCAACGTTTTTGATTTCCAAAACGTCTATATCAATAGAAGACTAAAATGAAACGCTTGAAAATTATTTCTTTTTACAATAATGAGAGAGTGCTGATTAGGAAAGCAATTTCAGGTCATCCAAATGCACAAAAGGCTATTTATGAGAAGTTTTCACCTAAGATGCTAGGCGTATGCAGGCAGTACATCAGGGATCTTCAATATGCTGAAGATGTAATGATTAATGGATTTGTGAAAGTATTTAATAATCTAAGTTCATTTAAACACGAAGGAAGCTTTGAAGGGTGGATTAGACAGATTATGGTTAGAGAAGCCATCTCATATCTCCGAAAAAAGCAATTTGTAGTTTTTGATGATGAGGTTTATGAGTACAATACTCCAAAACAGATTACTATCTCTTCTGCAATAGATATTGAATATATTCAGCAGTTAATTGACGATTTGCCTGAAGGTTATAAAATGGTCTTCGTGCTTTATGCGATAGAAGGATATAAACATTCAGAAATAGCAGAAATGTTGGATATTACTGAAGGGACATCAAAATCCCAACTGTTTAAGGCCAGGAGATTATTGAAGGAAAAGTTAAAAGAACAAAGGATACTCGGTTATGGAACCCACTAAATTAGAAGATCATATTAAGAAAACCTTGAAGGAACATGAAATTAAACCTTCAGAGGGCGCCTGGGATAAAGTTAAAGGACAAATCAGTCAGGATTTTAAGCCTAAGAGAACTGGATATTACAGGTATGGGATTGCAGCTGGTTTTATAGGAATATTGATACTATCCGTGCTTTACTTCACAACTGGTGAGGTGGATTTAAACCAAGAAATACAAACCGTTACTCAACCTTCAACACCTATTGTTGGCATAGAAAAAGAAGAACTCTTGAAAGCTCCTATTTCTGAGGAAGAAAGCTTAGTGAGCGGGGTTAAGGAATCCTCTCACGTGGCTGAAGAAAAGTCAACAATAGAGGCTAGAAAAGAATCTGGAGGTGTAATGGTAGTATCTGAAGATGATCAATTGGTAAATACTGCTGAAAACCAAAATATAGTACCAGAAGATCCAAATGAGCGAATTGATGCAAAATTAGCTGAGGTACTTGCCGTAGTTACTAAATATGAAGAAAACAACGAAGAGCTGACAGACTTAGAAGTAGATTCACTTCTTAGGCGGGCACAAAAAGAAATTTTGACAGAAAAACTTATAAATTCTGATAAATCAGTTAATCCGGAAGAGCTCCTTTCGCAGGTGGAAGAGGAGTTAGATCAATCGTTCCGTGATAAGATTCTCGAGAAACTTAAGTCTGGTTACAACAAAGTGAGAACTGCAGTTGCGGATCGTAATAATTAATTTCTTAAACCAGTTTTTATAAAATCTCTTCTATTGATTTTGAGGAATCTGTAAAGAGTTTATTCATCAATCATCAAAAATATATCAAAATGAAAACAATCAGTACCTATTTAGTATTCGTCTTAATCTGCATTATTACAAATTCGGTAGTGGCACAGGACAATTACAAAGACAAGATACAAGATCTAACAGAACAGAAAGAAAAAATTACTCAAGAGGAAAAAGATGCTCTAAAAGACGAAGTAGAAGCTATTGACAAACGATTAGAGAGAGGAAATATTAATAATGAAGAAGCCGCTGAGCTTAAAGAGGATGCAGCCAGAAGACGTGCATTAAATATTGAAAACAGACTGGCTATAATTGATAATAAAATAGCCTTGCTTGAAAGAAATAAGGAAGATGTACTAGGAGAGGAAAACAGTTCTATAAACAGGGACGAGGAGGCTGGAGTAATAATAAATATTGATGATGATGTTTCCATAAAAATAGATGATGAAGAGTGGGATATTTATTTTGACAAATCAAAATATGATCGCAGGACCTATTCGGATCTGGTTTTTGCTTTTGGACTAAATAATGCAATTATAAAAGGTCAGTCTCTAAATGATACGCCTTATAAGGTATGGGGAAGCAGATTTTTTGAAATTGGCTGGACATGGAGAACAAGAGTCTTTAATAAGACTAATTTCATGAGATTTCATTATGGGTTTTCCTTTCAATTCAATGGACTTAAATCACAGGATAACCTCTACTATGTGGTAGACGACGAAGGAAAAACCGTGCAGACTCCATTTGCATACCCTTTAAGAAAGTCTAAGTTAAGAATGGATAACCTTGTGTTTCCGGTTCATTTTGAATTTGGACCTTTTAAAACTTCCAGATCTGAGCATAGGATAAGGTATTCATTAAAAAATCAATTTAGAATTGGGCTGGGAGCTTATGGAGGATTTAATATGGGAACCAGGCAAAAGCTTAAATACAATCAGGACGGATCAAACAGGAAGACGACAATAAAAGGTGGTTTAAACAGTAGTCCTTTCATATATGGCCTTAGTGGTTATATGGGTGTAAATTGCTTCTCAGTCTATGTTAAGTACGATCTTAATCCTATTTTTAGGAGCCCTTCTGACGAACAACGCAATATATCTTTTGGCCTTCGATTTGCTATCTGAAGTATTTAAAACCTGAGATTCTGTTGCTTCTGGGTTTTTACCCTGGTTGAAATTTATGTTTGAAAGCTGTTATTGGAGGGTACTATACAAATTACCTCTCAAAAGCAGCTTTCATTTCTTCTGTAAATTCCTCTTTGTAATACCCCTTTTTACAATAATCACAATGTATTACCTGAGTTGTTGATACACGAAAAATCGGAATCCAGAATAAATGAAAAAAATTAGGGGTACTTTCACCGAAAAGCGAATTGTTTTGATTGCAATGAGGGCACTTTATCTGTTTCAAGTCTATGTTTATTGTCTTTCCAGGCCTGATTCCAAAAAATAATATCATGATAAATTTTATTATTTTGCTAAGGTAATTTAATCTTTCTCAAACAGTTTCTATTCTAAAAATACCGTACTTTAAAGCGTTCAATTTTATTATTTTTACAAGGTAAATAATTAACACATTGATTTCAAAATTCACTATAGATCAGGTTTATGAAACAGCACGACTCGAGGAGGTGATTGGGGATTTTGTGCAACTAAAAAAATCTGGCTCTAATTTCAAAGGTTTGAGTCCTTTTACTGATGAGCGCACGCCAAGTTTTATGGTATCTCCTGTTAAACAGATCTGGAAGGATTTTAGCAGTGGGAAGGGTGGCAATGTAGTGGCCTTCCTTATGGAGCATGAACATTTTACATATCCAGAAGCAATAAAATACCTGGCAAGGAAATACAATATTGAAATTGAAGAAACAGAACGTACAGATGAGCAAAAGGCGCAGGCGGATGAACGTGAGAGCATGTATCTGGTTTCTGAATATGCAAAGAAGTATTTTGAGAATACCCTTTGGGAGAAGGAAATGGGAAAGGCTATTGGCCTGAGTTATTTTAGGGAAAGAGGTTTTACAGATGATATCATTAAAAGGTTTGGACTGGGATATAGCCTGGATCAATGGGATGCTTTTACCAATTCAGCTCTTGAAGAAGGTTATCAGCTAGAATTTTTGCAGAAGACCGGGCTGACAATTGTTAAGGAAGATACCAACAATCCCGGAGTTTCCAGAAAATTTGATAGGTTTAAAGGCAGAGTAATGTTTCCTATCCATTCCATGAGTGGCCGTGTTTTGGGTTTTGGAGGTCGAATACTTTCCAATGAAAGGAAAGCTGCCAAATATTTAAATTCTCCTGAAAGTGCAATATATCATAAAAGCAAAGTGCTATATGGTATCTATTATGCAAAGCAAGCTATTGCCAAAGAAGATAATTGTTATTTGGTGGAAGGCTATACAGATGTTATCCAACTCTATCAAAGAGGAATACAAAATGTGGTTTCTTCCAGTGGTACAGCGCTGACCCCGGAACAAATCCGATTAATAAATAGGCTTACTAAAAATATTACAGTTTTATTCGATGGCGATGAAGCAGGTTTAAGGGCATCCTTAAGGGGTATTGACCTTATTCTTGAGCAGGGAATGAACGTAAAAGTTTGCACCTTTCCTGAAGGAGAAGACCCTGATAGTTTTGCCAAGAATAATGAATTGGAAGAGATTATACTTTACCTGCAAGAGAATGCCAAAGATTTTATACAATTTAAAACGTCATTGCTTGCCAAGGATGCGGCACATGACCCAATAAAAAAGGCTGATACCATACGCGAAATAGTAAATAGCATCTCTAAAATTCCGGATAGGATAAAACGCGAGATTTATATTCAGGAGTGCGCACAAATAATGAATATCTCAGAAGATGTTTTGTTTAATACGCTTGCCCAGATAGGAAGGAAAGAGCGAACAGATGCGGCAACTATTGCAAGACAGGAACAAAAAGCATTTTCGGTTGTAAAACATAGTCAAAAAGCCGAGAAACTGGATGTGCAATATGAGCTGGAAAAGAAGATAATAGAAATGCTTTTGCTATATGGGAATGAGCTTCAGGAATTTGAAGACCTGATTTTAAAAGAAAATGAGGAAGGTGATCTTGTTCTGGAACCAGAAAATATGGAAGCAAAGGTATATGAAAAGGTATATTTGGACCTTCAGGAAGATGAAATAGAACTTACACATGACAAATTCAGAAACATCTATTACAAATTAATAGAGGGGCTGAATGAAAAAGAAGACTTTTCCATAACTACTTTTATGACTGAACTAGATCAGGAAATGGTAGCCCAAATCTCTTCTATACTTATGGAAGAAGAAAAGTATGAATTGCATCACTGGGAGAGAAAGGACATTTATCCAAAAGATAAAGAAAAGAGTATTTCCCAATTAGTAAGTGAAACAATTTTAACTTTAAGATGCTTTCTAATTAAAAAACGAATCACATCCCTGCAGGAAAATACCGAAGATATTAGCGGTGATCACGAAGAAACATTAGAAGAGATAATGAATTACCTTCAATTAAATAAACTCTTAAATAAGAAATTAAATAGAGTGCTTTCCTGAATCTCGGAGGAAACGGGCTCTATTTTATTTGTAATTCGGGAGTATAAAAAAACCCCGACAAATTGGTCAGGGTTCTATATGTTTCTCTTATTGAGCTTAATACAATTCTAGTGCCTTGGCTTGTTGAAGTAAATCCACAAGATTATCAACATTTAACTTTTTCATTAAACGGGCTTTATACGTACTAACGGTTTTTTCATTCAGATTCAAACCTAAAGCCACTTCTTTATTTCGCTTTCCACTCGCCAGAAGCTTTAAAACCTCAACTTCTCTGGTAGACAATTTTCTGAAAAATCTACGCGGTTTTTGAGTACCTTCATCGAAGGCCAGTCGTTGAGCTAATTCATTAGTAATAAACATATTGCCCTCACTTACTTTTCTAACGGCAGTAATTATGTAGTCCAATTCTGCAGTTTTTGAAAGATAGCCGAACGCTCCTGCCCTTATTGTACTAAGTGCATATACGTCTTCAGATTGACCACTATAGATTAATACCTTTATGTCCGGGTATTCTTGTTTAAGTTTTCTCAAAGTGGCTATCCCGTTGATTTCCGGAATGTCCATTTCTAAAATAACAACGTCCGGATTCAAGGTCTTTAATTTTGTAAAAAGTTCAGTAGTAGTGGCAACATCACCAATAATCTCAAAACCAGAAGCAGAATTTAGCACATTCTGTATTCCCATTCTAACTATTGGATGACTGTCTGCAATTAAAACTTTTATCATTTTGATTGGTTTTCTAGATTTTAACACTAATGCACGTCTAAAAATACTGACATGCAATGTAAGGTTAAATAATCTAATTTCTTAAACAAAAGTGTACTTTTTTTCCCAATAATTAAGAAAAATGGAACTATTATTCGTCTTAATTAACTGATTCTTAGTCAAGATGTTATTTTAGGTTGTCAGGAATTTCGCAAACAGGTATAGGGAGCATCTTATGCTTGTTCATGCTATTATACCTTTTAAAGATGAGAAAGACCTCTTTTTCTCTTCCACTGAATTCATCTGCTTCCTTTCCCAGGTTGTCCATTTCCATGGCCCATTCTAATTCAGGATAAGAAGCCCCTATCTGATCCTCATCTGTTCGGGAGTCTCCCCACAAACCATCAGTTGGGGGAGCAATAATAATTTCTTCGTTAATCCCTATATGCTTGGCAAGTTCATAGACCTCAGTCTTAAGAAGGTCTGCAATAGGACTAAGATCAACTCCACCATCACCATACTTAGTGTAGAAACCAATTCCAAAATCCTCTACCTTATTACCTGTACCTGCAACCAGGTAATTCTTTAAAGCGGCAAAATAGTAGAGTGTTGTCATTCGTAGTCTCGCACGGGTATTGGCCAAAGACATAAATCTGTCTTCTTCATTATCAACTGCCGGCAATGATGCAACCAGATTATCGAATACCGGAGTCAGATTCACAGGTTGTCTGGATACATTATCAAAATTCTGCTGTAACCAGCCAATATGATTAGATGCCCGAGTCACCTGATTTGTACCTTGATGAATTGGCATTTCAATGCATAATAAGTTTAAACCGGTTTTTGCGCATAAGGTTGAAGTAACCGCAGAGTCTATTCCACCGGACACACCTATAACAAAACCATTGATTTTTGCCTCGGTGGCATATGTCTTTAACCAAGTTACAATATGATCTATTACCTTTTCTGTTTGCATAGGGTACTTTATTATGTGGAAATATTAACTTTGCTGCGATAAAAATAAAGCCTATGGGCTTAATAATAAAACTGAAGCATCAATACTTTATATGAAAACAAGATTTTTTGCTCTTTTATTAATTCTTTTCAGTTCCTATTCTTGTAAAAATGAGACAGGAGTATCTGAAGATGTTTCAAAGATCCGGATAAATCTTGCTGTTTTGCGATTTGATAAACAATTTGCTGAAGCAAAACCCAAAGACATCCCCGCTCTAAAAAATGAATTCCCTTATCTTTTTCCTAAGCAGTATCCTGATAGTCTCTGGATTGCTAAACTAAATGATACTTTGCAGAAGGAACTATATAGTGAGGTGAATGCAGAATTTCCAGATTTTGTTAAAGAAACGGCAGACCTGGAACTTTTCTTTAAACATGTACTTTACTATTTTCCAAATTACAAGGTACCCAGGGTAATTACGGTTATTTCTGATGTAGATTATACTAATCGCGTAATTTTGGCGGATACGCTTTTACTAATAGGTTTGGATAATTATCTTGGCAAAGATCATAGGTTTTACGGAGGAATAGAACAATACATAGCGGCCGGACTTGATAAAGAATACTTAGTTAGCGATGTTGCAAGTGCTTTTGGGAAAACCAGGTTGCGCTTCCCTTCTGATCGCACTTTTTTAGCACAGATGATATATTATGGGAAAGAG
>JABDPH010000358.1 GCA_013042925.1 Eudoraea sp. | reverse complement strand
GTCTTAATTGTTTCTGTTTTAATACAAAACAATGTAGTTAAAGTAATTGCCGATAAATTTGAAATGCAAACCCTTAAGGTTGGCGACAAAGTGATGGTGGCGTCTAAAGCTTTCAATCCTATTCTTTATAAAATCGAAGAATAGTTAGGTCAAAATTTTTACAAATTCGAATGAGCAACCCGGCATTACTTCTTATCGATATTCAAAAAGGTCTGGATGAAATTGACTATTATGGTGGCCACAGAAATAATCTGCAGGCAGAAGCCAATGCCAAAAGAATCCTGGACTTCTGGAGAAATCAAAAGTTTCCAATCTTTCATATTAAACATAACTCCACCAATCCCGATTCACCGCTCATTCCCGGACAACAGGGGAACGAATTCAAAGATATTGTTAAGCCCCTGGCAAATGAAGTAATTATAGAAAAACAGGTGAATAGTGCCTTTATAGGTACAGATTTAAAACATCAATTGGATGTGCTGGGAATAAGCAAATTGGTAATAGTTGGACTTACTACAGATCATTGTGTATCGAGTAGCGCAAGAATGGCGGGTAATTTGGGATATAAAACCTTTTTGGTTTCAGATGCTACGGCTACTTTTGATAAAGTGGGTCCTGATGGAACTAAATTCAAGGCTGAAACCATTCATGAAATTGAATTGGCAAGTTTACATAACGAATTTGCCACAGTTATCAGAACCGATGAATTATTAAGACAAGTCTCTGGAGAATAACAGATTTAGAAGTTTTCTTTGGCCTGATTGTAGATTACCAAAGAAAAAGGCCTGATAACCAATGAAAAAGGCGCTCCTGCCTGTGTAAATGCTAATACGAATTCTTTAAAATACACGTTAGTGTAACATATGAAAATACGAAATGTACTTTTTGCAATATTCCTGGGAACGGGAATGATTTTTGCCCAGGATTGGCAAACTGATCTGACAATAGCCAAAGAGATGTCTAGAGCAGGGGATAAAAGGATAATCTTAGTATTTCAGGGATCAGATTGGTGTGCCCCTTGTATAAAACTTGACAAACGAATATGGAATAGTGAAGAATTCCAGAAATATGCTTCCGATCACTTTGTGATGTTACTGGCAGATTTCCCTCGTAAAAAGCAAAATAGGCTCCCGGTTGAACAAAAAAATAAAAATGAACATTTAGCAGAGACCTATAATCGCAATGGATATTTTCCCTTGGTTGTTGTTCTGGATAAAGATGGTAAAGTATTAGGACAAACAGGATATAAAAATATATCTGTACAAGAATATATCAATTTATTAGAATCTTTTTCCGGGTAAATGACGAAACACATAGCCGCTCTTTTGATCCTTATTTTAAGTATTGTTCCCGCATGGGCACAGAAATCTTTCCATAGAAACTTAAAACTGATGGGCAGTGGTTTCCAAATTACCGTTGTCGTTAAGGACTCAACGGAGGCCGATAAAGCTATAAACCTTGCCATTAATGAAATTACAAGAATTGAAAAACTCATTTCTTCCTGGGACCCAAATTCCGAAACTTCTAAAATCAACTCAAATGCAGGAATAAGGCCGGTTAAAGTCAGCCGGGAATTATATGGCTTAATAGAAAGGGCGATAAATATTTCAACTTTAACCGATGGTGCTTTTGATATAAGCTATGCATCCATGGATAAAATCTGGAAATTTGATGGCAGTATGACGAAAATGCCTTCAAATGAGGAAATTAAGTCCTCTGTTTCTAAGGTGGGATTTCAGGATATCATTCTTGATGTGGAGAATACCTCTGTTTTCCTCAAAGAAAAGGGCATGAAAATAGGATTCGGAGCCATAGGAAAGGGATATGCAGCGGATCGTGCAAAAGCCTTACTCCAGAAAAACAATATACAGGCAGGTATTATTAATGCCTCAGGAGATATGAATACATGGGGCAGACAACCAAATGGTAACGAATGGACTGTAGCTATCACGAATCCACTAAACAAAACCAAGGCGGCCGCTATTTTGCCAATTACTAACGGTGCGGTGGTAACTTCAGGCAACTATGAAAAATTTGTTCAATTTAACGGTACGCGTTATGCCCATATAATAGACCCGCGAACAGGTTATCCTTCTACAGGCATTTTGAGTGTAACAGTATTTGCTCCCAAAGCAGAACTAGCCGATGCGCTTGCAACTTCTGTATTTGTAATGGGCATTGAAATAGGGTTAAACAGAATTAATCAATTGCCTAAAATTGAGTGTATAATTATAGATGAAAAAGGGAAGGTGTTTACTTCCGATAATATAGAAATAGACAGGATATGATCAAGAAAATTGCATTTATAGTCTGTATCCCAATACTTTTAAACAGTTGCGTGGTGGTTAAGGGATATGAAAAAGTGAATATTAATGATCCTGATATGGAGTTGTCGGAAAAACTGTGTGACAGAAACGTTACAGTCTTTCATTCCTATCGGGAAGCTGCTGCCGGGGCAAATGGTGGCAAAACAGGTGGAGGTTGCGGATGCAATTAATTAACCAGATTGCATTATATAATGTGCTATTCTTTTAAGAAAAACTATGACAATAAATATGTCCCTATTTTTTATTTGCCTCTTCATGGTCTGTTGCATTTGTAATGCTCAGAATTCTGATCAAAATCCTGACGGCTATAAAAAAAGGGTTTTGGAAACCGCTGAAATTGATCTATTATCTAGTTACTATTACCAGGATGGTAACAATGCTGCGGTAACCGGGGGGCTTGGCACTGAAGAATTAACAGATATTACAGGAACTATGATAATATCAATACCTGTAAGTGATGATGACGTGCTTACAGTAGACGCGGGTATTTCTGCATATACTTCCGCATCATCCAGTAATATTAATCCATTTGATAAAGGTTTTGCAGATCCATTTGTTGCTGCCTCTGGTGCTTCGCGGGATGACACCTGGTTTAATCTCACGGGTAATTATAGTCATAGTTCAGATGATAGAAATTCTATATGGAGTGCAAACCTTT
>JABDPH010000356.1 GCA_013042925.1 Eudoraea sp. | reverse complement strand
ATCTAATATAGCCCCTATCTGATGATCCAAATGGGTTATTATTGCATAATACTCCTGTATGTGTTTTTTAATAGCATATTCGGTTCTTGGAAAAGGAGCCAAGGCTTCATCCCTTAAATCCGGACCATTGCCAATGCCATCTTTAAACGGGTACTCGGGTAACCAGCTTTCAGGAACACTGATATTTTCTATAGGATATTTATCCAGGTATTCCCGGGGCGCCTGCCTTGGGTCATGTGGTGCATTAAATGCGAGATACATAAAAAAGGGTTTATCACTTTTTTTAGTATTGGCAACAAAACCAAGCGCATCATCCTTTAAGACTTCACTCCAGTGTTTTCCTCCTTCCCAATATCCTCCATATTTTGGATCTGCAGCTGACCAAGTTGAATCTACTTCACTTATAGGTCGGTTATAGCCAACAGGCATAAACTTGCTGTGTGATATATCGGTACCTGCAATGCTTTTGAAGTTCTCCACCATTTCATCATTTTTCCAAGCATCTTTTGGCATTCCCGGTCTCACATGGACTACATTTTGAAAAACACTTTTCGCCTGAGCATCAACATGCCATTTTCCTGTCATATAGGTATCGTATCCCGCATTCTCCATCAGTTTTCCCCAGGTTTGATCAAGACCTTTGCCCAGAAGCCACTCCTGTCGAAATTTATTTGCATTCCAAACACTTCTGCCCGATATCATCATAGCCCGTGAAGCTAAGCACACTGCTCCGTTCCATGCTCCCATATTATAGGCGTGACTAAAAGTTGTACCTGCATTGACTAATCGATCTATGTTAGGAGTTTGTATTTCTTTGTTGCCTAAAGCATTAATTGCCGAATAAGTTAAATCATCCGCAAAAATAAAGACGATGTTGGGTTGCGCATTTTCTTTCTTTTTTTCCTCACTACAAGAAAAAAGTAATAGCAGAATGGCCCATAAGGTTATATTTTTCATATTAATTCAATCAGTTGGGTTCTATAGATTCAATTGTTGTGAAATACACTGGAAATTCCTTGGCATCAGAAGAAATAAATTTACTTTTTAATTTATATCTGCCTTTCCGAAGTTTAGCTTCCAACACGGCATATGGCTGATCATCATTTACGTCTGTTTGCATTATTATGCTATCTAACTCAACAATGGCCTTTATAGCCTTTAATGATTTGCCTTCAGGAGCTCCATCGGTATACAAAGTTGAGGGGGTTTTCTGTGCCACATCATTAATTGCCAATTCAGATTCAGCAGGATAGCGCCTCAACCTAAATTGATAGGTGCCATCTTTAATTATATTGATACTATAAAATCCATCAGGCTCCATCTCCCCTTCGCGGATCAGCAGCTGATTCCATGGAAGATTATCATCGGTATGCATGTCATGGATTGTAAGCCTTACCGGATTGTGTTCCTGATGGCCAACCGGTATTTGAGCGTAGGCAAAATCTTGTGACACACTATCCCACCATTGCTCATAAAAGGCATTCATTTTGGCCACAATATCCGGATGTTCTCCTGCCAAATCATTCATCTGTCCGGGGTCGTTAATCGTGTTATAAAGTTCTTTACCATCAATTAATCTCCATTGAGTAGACATCACACAACTGTTTCTTCCTTTTACCGGCCACTGGTTCCGCTGTGTATCAATCACCAACATTCTATCTAGACCTTGACCATCTCCTTTTAAAATTCCGGCAACATTAGTCCCATCTACAGGATTCTTCGGTGTCCACGAAATTCCTGACAACTTGGCCAAAGTAGGCAATAGGTCTACATGAGCAACTAGCTCGTTGATTTCTTTTTTTTCCAGCAGTTCACCATCTGGCCAGCTTATAAAAAATGGAACCCTATGACCCCCGTCATAATGACTTCCTTTAATTCCTCTTAAGCCAGCGTTATAGCCAAGTACTTTATCTTTATCCTTCAAATGGGAGATCCCCCTGGCCGTTCCATTGTCTGTTGTAAAAATCAAGATCGTGTTTTCAAATAGCTTGTTTTTCTTGAGGTATGCAATCAATCTGCCAAAATTATCGTCAATATTGGTAATCATCCCATAGAAACGTTTTTGTTCTTCACTCAAAGAA
>JABDPH010000353.1 GCA_013042925.1 Eudoraea sp. | reverse complement strand
AAAGTATAATTATCAAGCCCGCTCCAAAAAATGCACCAAGGCTATTGGCGAGGACATCGTATAATTCTCCACTTCTGTTTAGCGTAAATATATTTTGAATTACTTCAATAACTATACCATAAATAATAACAATAAGCACTGTAATTACGACAGATCTGGATAAGTTTAATTTGCCTTTAGTACGCTCTCTGATTAACAGAATCCCCAAAATAGCTGCTACAAAATAAAAAATGAAGTGTACTACCTTATCAAGATGTGGAATGTATATTTCCTGAGTGTCAAAATCTTCAAATGAGTACAGGCTAAGCGTAGTAATTATAATAATCCAGCAGATAAAACCACTGGTATAAAAATAACCTTTAAACACCAATAAGTTCCTTATAATCTGTTTCACTCATAAGACTGTCTATCTCTGAGGTATCATTTATCTTCACTTTTATCATCCAGCCATCACCATAAGGGTCTGTATTCACTTTTTCGGGTTCATCCTCAAGAAGCTCATTTAACTCTATAATCTCACCACTTAAAGGAAGAAAAAGATCGGATACCGTCTTTACTGCCTCCACAGTTCCAAAAACCTCATCCTTATCCAAAGTTTCATCCAGTGTCTCTACTTCAACATACACAATATCACCTAGTTCACCCTGTGCAAAATCTGTTATGCCCACGGTAGCAATATCCCCGTCAATCCTAATCCATTCATGATCTTTGGTGTACTTTAAATCGGATGGTATATTCATTTTATTTCGTTTTGTTTTGCCAGCAAATGTAGTAGATAATCTGTTGGTTTTCAAAAAAAATAAATTAGATAAGAGGATGAATTATTAAATGACCGGAAATCATCAAAACAAAATCCTGAAAAACAATCTTAAGTCTTTTATTCTTAACCCCGACAAGATATTTTTAGTTACCGAAGTTATATCGAATTGTGAACCCCGAATTTATTGTAGTTTGTGGAAATGCCGTAGAAACGGCAAACTTGGAGAATGAGTAATCGAAAAAGAATAATGCGTTCAGGTTCTTACTAAGGGCATAGTCTGCCGTAAATTTAGCAGATAATAAATTCTGTCCCGCAGTTATCTGATTATTATCTAAACTGAGATTCCTAATAATAGTAAGATTATCCCTCAAGGTAAAATCTGCCTTTAAATTTAAATCACCCTTTAAACGTTGCTTTTGTCCACCAATATTGGTTACAAATTTTACGTCCTTAAAACGATATCCCAGTCCCAGTGTATAATCCTGACCATTGATCTCTGTGAGCAAATTATTGTCGAAGCTAAATGAATAAGCCCTGTCTGTGCCTACTTCTGCTACAACACTTAATGAATTTTGCATTTCAAAATCTACCCTGATTAAAGGGTTAAACTGGTCTGTAAGAACAACATTATTTATAATATTCTCCGGAAGAAAATCCTCTGTTTCAGGATTAATTGGAGGGAGGTTATCATTAATAAGCTGAGATCTTTCCAGGTTGGTTTGAAATGTATTTATACTGTAAGCAGACCTATAACCGTGGCTTAAAGAAAAACGTTTGAACTTCTTCTTAAAGGATTTAATCCGCATTAACCCGGTATACTTAATATTCCAGTTGGGTACGGGAATTTGCCTAAAAGCATCCAAATTAACTCTATTTACATCCTGCCCGGTGTAGGCTGCAAAAAATGCAGGTAAAATCACATCCTGGCTGGTTGGACCATATCTTAAAGGGTATCCATTTTCATCAACCCCTTCATCCGGACTAGACCTGTCTGAGAATAACCTCTCTGCTACCACAATCCTGTTATTTTTGAACGTTTCAAAATTCTTCGATTCAAATTCATCACTTTTACTAAAGGTTGTGCCAATCATTATGGTTGATATACTAAAATTCCCAAAAGTATTTGGTGTTTGAGGTATATACTCCCCATTGCTAATCTCAAAATTCTCCTGCAAACTGCTGGAAAATTGCCTGTCTGCCAATAAATCAATGGTTAAATCCCTCACTGGCTGGGCTGTTGCCGTAATATTAAGCTGTTTGTTAGTTCGTTTTATAAATTGTTCGTTAAACTCATTATAAGGCGTAAGCCAACCGTTACGAGCTGCTTCAAAGCGCACATCTTTCTGGCTTCCAAAGACAAACCCCAATGACGGTTTTGTAGTTCCAATAAATCCAATAGACTGGGTATACCCTGGCAAAACTGTACCGTTATTCTCCCTGTAGTTAACATTAATACGTTTTACCATTGTTACTATATCAATAACAGTATTAAATGCACCACTACTTTTCTTTTTAGGTTTTTCCTCACCATCTGCCGGGTTACCCGCTTTATCGCGGCGCACAGGGGCACTGCTGACATTACCTTTCCCGTCTCTCCTTTTAAGCCCTATCTGATCATAAAAGCGCTGCATACTAAACGCTGTTGTAATCGTGTGTGTATTGGCATTTTGTACTGTATTGATAACCGCATCAGGGTCTCCAAGGGCATCCTGAACGACTTCATTTACGGCATCACCACCACGTTGCCAATCAAAATTACTAGTGTAGGTATATTGTGCATTGATAAAGTCCAGAATGGGTATCTTGTTAAGTGGAATATCATAATTTAACTGAAACTGCTGGGCATGTCTGTTGGGTTCTCCCAAATCGAAAAAGCCATTCCAAATGTTCAGGTCCTGATTAATATCTGAATTAGGATTCCCATCCTCTTCAAAATAGTTACGAACAATATTGTTGTTAGAAGCCGTAATATTCAGACGCAAAGATTTAGATAAGCTATAATTAAGCGCATATTGCCAATTAAAAAGATAATTTCTTTGCTGGAGCAATGGCAATGGAAGCTTATCAACACCAGCTTCTACAACATCTCTAAACCGCTGTTGGTTGAATTGGCGATTGTAATCGGACTGGACGGAAAAGCTAGTTGGTAACAAATTAAAATTCATGTCTTTCAACCATTTTAAATAGCTCCCGGTAAATAAGGAATCCTGTTTTTCAAAAGGTGCAACGGAAGCAGGTTTAAAATTGTAGTTATAAACAAATCCTGTTTTTATATTCTGATCCTTTAAACTTGCCACTTCAAAATCCCTGTGCTCTGTTTG
>JABDPH010000349.1 GCA_013042925.1 Eudoraea sp. | reverse complement strand
TTGAAAAAATGTACGATAATATCCCTACTAAGGGTGTAGCAAACGGTGAGCCCACCTATGAAGGTATGAATGATGGTAAAAATGGACTAGGCTGGTGGCAGGGAGAGGAGGCCTGGATGCAATTAATGCATGGCGGCACCATGGGTATTGTTTATGGGGCGGCCAGTCTTTGGCAATGGAAAATAACTGCTGATGAGGAAGGATGGACCGCCTGGTCATCACAACCAAAATCCTGGGAAGAAGCCATGCTAATGGAAGGCTCCGTATATGCGGGAATGCTGGGTAAAATTTTATCCGATATAGATATGACCAACATAGAAAAACGATGGGATTTGGCGGGTGGAAAACCTTTGCTGGCAAAACCAGGGTCTTTATATATTTCATTTTTAAAAGAGGGTGGCTCCCTGGAGATCAAATCATTGCCCCAAGGGTTAGACTATAAATGGATAAATCCTAAAAATGGATCCGTGGAAGTAAGTGGCAAGGCCGAACAAACCAAACTCAATGCACCGGATTCCAATCCCTGGGTCCTATTAATTAATTAGCGCAATTTGATAATGCGATCTGTTCTAGGATATTTTATCCATGTCGAACATTTTACCTAAATACACCAGTGTGTAACCTTCGGTTATTGAATTTAAACTTTCGCTGATTGAGGAAATGATCGATACTCTACCATGCGGAGATTTAAGAAATACCGGGATAATTTCGTCATCTTCATTGGTAATAGCAATTAGTTTTTTGTAATGTTCTGCGTTCTTTATTTCTATTTCATGAAGTGCGGGATAGCGCCTGGTAACTTCCATCATTTTTATAAAATCATCATTCTGTGAAAACAGGCCTTCCTTAGGGTTTTTTTGAGGATCGTTCATCTCATCGGCACTAACAAGTCTGAAAGAACCATTTTCTCCAAACTGTTGTCTAAACTTGTCAATGGCATATTGATTGATTTCAGGACTTCCGGTCAGTGCCATTAAATAGCCCATATCATTAAGCTCAATATCATCTGTTAGGCTGTCTGAATACACATCGGCAACCATGGCCTCCAAACCAAGTTTTTTTGCCTGACCAACATTCGCATGGTTAGTGTCAATCAGAACTACATGTCTGTTGTTCATCTTCAGGTAATTGGCCAAAAGCCTGGAAGCTTTGGATGCCCCTAATATCAAAATTCCTTCAGAATGTTTTAAAAACACCCCTACGATTTTAGCAACATTCCGTGCAGTAGTTGCATTTAAAAGTACGGTACCCAGTACAACCATAAAGACCAGCGGGGTAATATATTCTGCGCCAGGTTCGCCTTTTTGAATCAATTTCGATCCAAAGAGGGAGGCGATTCCTGCAGCCACAATCCCCCTGGGACCTACCCAACTAATAAAGAGTTTTTCGTTAAATTTTAAACTAGACCCCCTGGTGCTCAAGAACACTCCTAAAGGCCGTACGATAAAAACAATCACAAGGAATAAGATCGCAGAGTTCCAGTTATAAACGAGCTCCATATCACTTATGTTGATATTGGCCGCCAACAGAATAAAAAGAATAGAGATAAGCAAAACACTCAAGGATTCTTTAAAATACAACAGCTCTTTAAGGTTTGGCAGGTCCATATTGCCCATTACCATCCCCATAACCACAACAGCAAGAAGGCCTGATTCATGTGCCATGATATCAGATTCAACATAGACTAAAAGTACCACAGACAGGGATACAACATTTAATAAATAGTGTGGTACATATTTCTTTCTGATCACAAATGCCAGGGCATGCGCAAAAGCGAATCCAAAAGTAGAACCAAAAAGCACGATCTTCCCAAAGTCTATCAAAGCGGTTTTGGTATAGGCCTGTCCTTCACCCACGCTAATAAATTCAAAAACAAGAACTGCAACCAGGGCTCCTATAGGATCTATTAAAATTCCTTCCCATTTCAGTACGGCAGAAATGTCCTTTTTCAGGGGAATATTCCTTAGGATAGGGGTAATTACAGTTGGGCCGGTTACAATAATAAGGGCCGCAAACAAAAATGAAATCTGCCAGCTAAGGTCAAAAAGGAAATGGGCCGCAAAGCCGCCGGCAAAAAATGTTACTATAGTGCCCACCGTTATAAGTTTGGTGATAACCGGGCCAACGTTTTTAATTTCCGAGCGCTTGAGGGTTAAGCCGCCTTCAAATAAAATAATACTTATCGCAAGAGAAAGAAAATAGTATAGCCCTTCACCGGGGAAAAGTCCTTTTTCGCCATTCCAAACCGGCTCAATAAGCTTAGAGCCGTCGTCTGTATACAAAGTGGCTATAGGTCCTACAAGAAGTCCAATTATAATCAGGGGCAAGATAGCCGGCAATTTTAAACGCCATGCAAACCACTGAGCAATGATTCCCAAAATAATTATCCCGGCCAGTTCTAGCATCTTTTAACTTTTGCGTTAAAAATAGTGATTAAAATAAATACCGGTCTGCTATAGATCTATAAAAAAACCAATGCCCGCTATTACTGGATGCAATATAACAATGCTTACAAAATTGGTCAGTGCTTTGGAAAGTGTTTTTCCTGATTTAATTAGGTTTATTGTGTTATATTGAGCCAAAATACTAACAATGGAAGCGCATCCACATCCTTTTAAGAGAATTCTATTCGGTTTTGCGTTTTCGCCTACCCTGGAAATAAATCTTCTGGAAACTACTCGAATTGCGCATTTTTTTAACGCCAAATTAATTTTACTTCATGTTGGAAAAAAGACAGATGAAAAATTGGCTATTTTGAGTGCAGTGCTGGAAAAAATTGATTTTAAGGATGATGCAATCGAAATTCAGTGGGAAGAGGGAAAACCGGTCTCGGTAATTTTGGAAGCCTGTACGAAATTTAATATCGACTTATTGATGCTTGGTGCCTTACAGCATGAAAATGTGTATCGCTTCTATGTTGGAAGTATAGCCAGAACTTTGACCCGTAAAGTAAATTGTTCCGTTTTGTTGCTTATAAAACCCTCAGCAGAACGTGTGCAATGTAAGCACATTGTAGTAAATGGCCTTGATGCGCCGGAAACACCTGTAGCCATATTGGATGCGTTCTATGCGGCTAATGCATTTGGAGCGAAGCAGCTTACCATTGTAGAAGAGATAAGGCAACAAGAAATTCACGTCACAGTTGAGGATGATAGATCCTTAATGAAAGCGAATATCGTGAAGGAACGACTGAAGCACAGGGAAGAATCCAGGGTGCGTAAAATCCTGAAAAGTCTGCCTGAGGCTTTTTTAAAAAACATCAAAATTAAAACCCAAAGTATTTTTGGAAAAAGAGGGTATTCCATAGGTCATTATGCCGAGATAGTACGGGCAGATTTGCTGGTAATGAACGCTCCTAAAAAAACAGGGCTGTTAGATCGGATTTTCAGACATGACCTGGAATATATTTTATCCGATTTACCCACCGATTTATTGATTATCCGTAAATAACCTTGAGCGCCAAAACCAACAAAACCGGTATTATTTTTCAAACCCTGTCTAAAAATATTTTTTCAGGCTTTGTGGTCTCGCTTATTGCACTACCTCTGGGCCTTGGATTGGCTTTGGCAAGTGAAGCGCCTCCTATTTCAGGTATAATCGCTGCCGTTGTCGGAGGGGTTATCGTTTCTTTGCTGGGGGGTTCAAAAATTACCATTGCCGGCCCGGGTAATGGGCTGGTTATTGTATTGTTAGCGGCAATCGGCACACTTGGCGGGGGTGATCTCTACCAGGGCTATTTATTCACTTTAGCCGCCATAGTACTGTCTGGGGTATTGATGCTGCTTCTTGGGTTTTTAAAAATGGGTCGTTTAGCCAATTTCTTTCCAGCTTCTGCTATTCAGGGTATGCTTGCTGCAATTGGGATAGGGATCCTGGCAAAACAATTTCATATTATGGTAGGCCATAACAATGAGACGGGAAGCATCATTGAGTTATTGATTTTAATCCCAAATGACTTTGTGGATCTAATAAAAACCGCAGACATTAATATGCTTTTTGCCTCAGGGATAGGCCTGGTAAGTCTGTTAATCATGGTTTTCTATTCGAAAATCAGGAATAAATACTTTCAGTTAATCCCGGCGCCTATGTGGATATTAATTCTCTCCGTTGGTCTGAGTTACTTTTATATGCTTCTTGGCAAACCGTATCCAATGTCTGTAGATTACCTGGTATCCATTCCTGATAATGTCCTGACTAATCTGGCCTTTCCGGATTTTGGAAGGATAATGGACAGAGAATTTGTCCTTGCCGTCTTTGCTATTACCCTTATTGCAAGCATAGAATCCCTGTTAAGTATAAAAGCCGTGGATAAGTTGGATCCGTTAATGAGAAGATCTAATGTAAATAAAGACCTGAAAGCGCTTGGGTTGGCCACTGTTATTAGCGGGTTATTAGGCGGTCTTAATGTGGTAACCGTAATTGCCCGAAGTTCGGTTAATGTAAATAATGGGGCAACCAACAAGTCTGCAAATTTCTTCCACGCCATGTTTTTGGTAGGCTTTGTCCTTATTTTTCAAGAGCAGTTAAGGCGGATACCCCTGGCGGCACTGGCAGCCATTTTAGTGTATACCGGTTATAAATTGGCCAATCCTGAATCCTTTAGAAAAATTATGCGGATAGGGAAAGAACAAGTGCTAATCTTTTTAACCACTTTAATCACCACTTTATTTACAAACCTGATTACCGGAATAGCAGCAGGGATCCTGGTTGCTTTTATCATTCATTTGATAATAAACAAAAGCATTTCCCTGTTCATTAGCAACTTGTTTAAACCTAATAT
>JABDPH010000348.1 GCA_013042925.1 Eudoraea sp. | reverse complement strand
ACTATGCCATCATGCCCATAAGAAGAATACGGATCTAATGCCACATCTGTCATAACCAACATATCAGGGCAAGCACTTTTAACCGTGTTAATTGCACGTTGCATTAAACCATGTTCATTCAAGGCTTCCGTTCCCTTATTATCTTTAAGAGATTCAGGGATTTTTACGAATAGCAGCACTGCACAAAGCCCCATTTTCCATAGTTCTTTCGCTTCTTTACCTAGATTATCCAAACTTAACCTGTAGTAATTGGGCATGGACTGAATTTCTTCTTTTACTCCATGTCCTTCAACAACAAATAATGGAACTAAAAAATCACTAGGGGTTAATACTGTTTCACGAACCAAATGTCTGATAGCATTGTTTGCTCGTAATCTTCTATTTCTTCGAAGTGGATACATTGGCTTTATTTTAAGCCTAAAGGTAATAGAAATGTATATATTCTAAATAATAATCTCACCTTTTAAATAGGGGACTGCCCTTCCTGCAATTTTTACCCGTTTATCCAGAAATTCACAATAAATATCACCACCTCTTTTGGATAACTGCCTGGCTTCAAGTTTAGAATTACCCAGAACCTTCGACCAATAGGGTATAAGGCTTGTATGTGCTGAACCGGTAACAGGGTCTTCATTGACTCCGCATTGGGGAGCAAAAAATCGCGATACAAAATCTACCTCATTTCCAGGAGCGGAGACAATTACCCCGCGGGCATCCAGTTGATTTAGCAGAAAGAAATTTGGCTTCAATTGTTCTATTTCTTCCTGATTATTATAAATAAGGAGATAGTCTGTCTTACCTTTTAGTGTATAAACCGGATTCTTACCAATAGCTTCGTTAAGTGTTTGAATTGGCTCTATGAAATTAATATCATCTGTAGGGAAATCCAGTATTAACAAGCCGTTTTCCCCTTTTTCTACCAAAAGTTTTCCGCTTCGGGGTGAAATAAACTCTATAGAAGATGTATTTAAATTGTAATTTTCAAATAAGACAAAAGCCGTTGCCAGGGTTGCATGCCCGCACAAATCCACTTCCAACTCCGGAGTAAACCATCTAATGATATATTGAGAACTGTCTCTAACTGCAAAAGCTGTTTCAGCAAGATTATTTTCCCGGGCAATTTTTTGCATAATACTATCATCTATCCAATTTTCCAGAATACAAACAGCGGCCGGATTTCCCGAATATAGTTGATCTGTAAAAGCATCTATTTGAAATAATTTTTGTACCATCTTAAGGGGTATTTAAGCCTAAATTACAATTAAAAAGCCATCAAACCCATGATATAGGATTCTTCAGTACTTTGATTAACCTGGCCTCCTCACTACCTTGTTCAGGATGATGGTCATACTTCCATTGAACATGCGGAGGGAGGCTCATCAGGATACTTTCAATACGACCGTTAGTCCTCAAGCCAAAAAGGGTACCCTTATCATGAACCAAGTTAAATTCCACATAACGCCCCCGACGAATTTCTTGCCAATCCCTGTGTTTATTGGTGTAATCAATAGATTTCCTTTTTATAACAATTGGTATATATGCTTCCAGAAAGCTATCCCCAACCGCAGTTACGAAGCTATACCAATCCTCAATACTCATTTTGTCGGAAACTTTACAGTAATCAAAAAATAGCCCACCTACTCCTCGCGCTTCCCCCCTATGACTATTCCAGAAATAGTCATCACATTTCTTCTTATAGATTTTATAAAAATCGGGATCATGAGTATCACAAGAAGCTTTACAAACCGAATGAAAATGTTTAGCATCTTCCTCAAATAAATAATAGGGAGTCAGATCCAGTCCACCACCAAACCATTGATCAACCAAACCACCTTTTTTATCATACATTTCAAAATAACGCCAATTAGCATGCACAGTTGGTACCATAGGACTTTCCGGATGGAGCACAAGACTTAGACCACATGCATAAAAATCCGCTTCTTTTACGCCAAAATAGGTTTGCATACTTTTTGGGAGTTCACCATGTACCGCAGAAATATTTACGCCACCCTTTTCAAAAACGGAACCATCTTCAATTACCCTGGTCCTGCCTCCACCACCTTCCGGACGTTTCCAAATATCTTCGCGAAATTTAGCAGCACCATCTATTTCTTCAAGTTTGGAAGTAATGGTGTCCTGAAGTTCCTGGATATAGCTGTAGAATTTATTTTTCATATAGTTCCATCATTAATTACTAAATTCTACGAGGTTCAGAATGGGTATTATGTAATTCAAAAACCTCAAAATTCTTTAAGCTTTGTACTCTTTAACTGCATCAATAAATGCCTTGGCGTTTTCCACCGGGACATTAGGCAGAATCCCATGTCCAAGATTCACAACATATTTATCCTTCCCAAATTCATCAATCATTTGGGTAACCATTTTTTTTATGACATCGGGGGGAGATAATAACCGGGCAGGATCGAAATTTCCCTGAAGCGTTATTTTACCTCCGGTTAAAGTTCTGGCATTTTGTGCAGAACATGTCCAATCTACTCCAAGCGCAGCTGCACCGGATTTTGCCATATCACCTAGGGCAAACCAACATCCTTTACCAAAGACAATTACCTGTGTTTTATCTTTTAATGCATCTATGATTTGTTGGATATAGAACCAGGAATATTCTTGATAATCAATTGGTGAAAGCATTCCTCCCCAGGAATCAAACACCTGAACCGCATTTACACCCGCTCTCACTTTAGCTTTCAAATATGAGATTGTGGTATCTGTAATTTTCTGTAATAGATCATGAGCAGCTACGGGTTGTGTAAAACAAAATTCCTTGGCCTTATCGAAGGTTTTACTGCCTTGCCCTTGTACGCAGTAGCAAAGAATTGTCCATGGCGAACCTGCGAAACCAATTAAAGGAACCTCATCCTGTAATTTTTCCTTTGTTGCAGCAATAGCCTGCATAACATAATCTAACTCTTCATTAACATCAGGGACTAAAACCTGGTCAACATTTGTCTGAGAGCGAATAGGCTTAGGCAAATAAGGACCAAAATCGGGTTTCATTTGTACTTCTATTCCCATAGCCTGGGGTATCACGAGAATATCACTAAAAAGTATGGCTGCATCCATGCCAAAGCGCCGAATTGGCTGGACCGTAATTTCAGAAGCTAATTCTGGTGTCTGGCAGCGGGTGAAGAAATCATATTTCTCCTTAATCTTCATAAACTCCGGCAGGTATCTGCCAGCCTGCCTCATCATCCAGACCGGAGGGCGCTCAACGGGTTCACCTTTTAATGCTCTTAAAAATAGATCGTTTTTTATTTTCATATTATTTCTTTAAGCTCGAATTATAATGCGAGGTAACCTTTTTTAAAAGATTTTCTATAGTTGGGGTCTCCGGAACAACAATGGAATCTGTAAGTAACGAAGCCTCTTCAGCCGTGGTATTACCTATGCAAAAAGCCACACTATTACCTATGTCATTAGCCATAGTATAACTCTTTACTCCAGAAGGACTAAAAAATAATATCCCATCAAAGGATTCTGAAAAATGCTGAGGGCTTAACTTTGTATTGTAGGCCACAATTTCTTTGAAATGTAGCTTATTATTTGTCAAAATATTCGGTAAATCATCATTTCTTCTATTTCCGCATAAAAACAAAAAAAACTCATTTTTATGGTATTTTGCAATAAAACGAGCTAAATCTGCCGCATTTTGTGCCATTTTTACAACTTTTTGTCCATTTTTTTGTAATAAGAGTTTTGTCTTTTCCCCAACACAAAAGCACGCTTTTTCCAATTGACCGTTTCCCTGATAATTGGATAAATGACTGATAAATGCCTCTACCGCATTTTGACTTGTAAAAATGTAGTTATCAAAACCGTCGGGTAATTGAAATTTTCTGTACTGAATTTTT
>JABDPH010000343.1 GCA_013042925.1 Eudoraea sp. | reverse complement strand
AAAATTGATCCACAAAAAGCAAGCCCGGATGAATCGCTATATAAATTATTGGATCAATTGAACGAAAAGGAAGGAAACGATATTTATTTGATTAGTGGACGGGACAAAGAGACATTTGGTCGCTGGTTTTTACCAAAAAAGTATAATATGATTGTGGAACATGGCGTATGGATTTCAGAAAATGGCGAAGAATTCAGAATGCTGGAAAATGTTAATAAGGACTGGATGGAAAAAATTTACCCTGTATTGGAATCCTTTGTGGACAGGACGCCCGGATCATTTATAGAAGAAAAAAATTATTCTCTGGCCTGGCATTACAGAAATACAGATCCCGACTTTGGAGCCAACAGAGCTGCTGAATTGAATACTGTACTCACGAGTCTTATTGGCAATGATGATATAAGCGTATTAAATGGAAATAAAGTAATGGAAATAAAAAGTAGCAATGTGAATAAAGGCAGAGCAGCAATGAGAGTGCTACCACAAAAGGATTATGATTTTATATTTGCGATTGGGGATGACTGGACCGATGAATTTATGTTCCAGGAGCTTCCTGAGGAGGCAGTGACCGTTAAAGTGGGATTGCAAAACACAAAGGCTAGCTATTATATTGAAAGCGTTTCAGGAGTGCGGGGTATCCTTAAAAAATTTATTTAACTATTATTATAATTTTTAAGTGCTATTTTGCCAGATCTTATTATTTAAGAAGATTCATATTGAAATAATAATCCCTTATAAAATTCATAGTCCATGAAAAGTTATTCTGTCTTATTACTATTATTAGTGTTGCCCGCCTTTTCTTATTCCCAGGTAGATTCCCGCTTATATGACATCATAGATAATGTTTCTTCCGAGCGTTTAAAAAATGATGTTACAACTCTTACAAACTTTGGGACAAGGCATACCCTGAGCGATACAGTCTCAGCAACCAGAGGGATAGGTGCTGCAAGACGCTGGATAAAAAGCGAATTTGATAAAATCTCAGATAGTTGTAATAACTGCCTGGAAGTATTTTACCAAAAGGACTTAGTTAAAAAAGGTGAAAATCAGCGAATAGTGAATGACGTTTGGGTAGTAAATGTTGTGGCTATCCAGCGTGGTAGTAAGTACCCAAATAAGTTTATAATAATGAGCGGTGATATAGATTCCAGGGTCAGTGATCCTACTAATTTTACATCAGATTCCCCGGGGGCCAATGACAATGCCAGTGGTATGGCAGGTACTATAGAAGCCGCGAGAGTGCTGAGTAAATATAATTTTGAAAGTAGCATTATATACCTAGGCCTGTCGGGAGAAGAGCAGGGGCTTTTTGGAGGAAGAGGCCTTGCTGCATATGCCAAACAAAAAGGATGGGAAATTTTAGGTATAATGAATAATGATATGATTGGCAATATCAGTGGTGTAGACGGCGTAATAAGCAATCGCGATTTTAGAATTTTTTCTGAACCTGTACCGCCTACAGAAACAGAACAGGAACGTAAAGCAAGAAGATTCTATGGTGGCGAAGTGGATGGTATTTCGCGGCAACTGGCCAGATATGTTTATAAAACTACAAAAATGTATATGCCGGAAATGAATCCGATACTAATTTACAGACTGGATCGTTTTGGTAGAGGTGGACACCACAGACCATTTAACGATGCCGGGTATGCCGGAATACGGATAATGGAGGCACATGAAAATTATACCCAGCAACATCAGGATATTAGAATGGAAAATGGAATAGCATTTGGAGACGTACTGGAACATGTTAATTTTGAGTATGCAAAAAAACTTACAGCGGTGAACGCTATAAATTTAGCATCCATTGCATCTGCCCCTCCTGCACCCGAAGAAGTTCAAATAGGCGGTATTGTGGAAGCTTCGGTTAAATTAAAATGGACTAGGTCTGAAGGAGTTGCAGGCTACAAAATTTACTGGCGTGATACCACATCACCTACATGGGATCACAGTCGTTTTGTTGGCGATATAAACTCATACACTTTAGATGGCATAGTCATTGATAATTTCTTTTTTGGTGTAGCGGCCGTTGGAGCGGATGGACATGAAAGTATCATTGTATTTCCAAATAAAATTTTTAGAGAATAACAAAATAACATGAAAAGAAGAAACCTTCCCAAAGTCTTTATCTTCATCATTTTGCTTACATTTTTTTTGATTTCCTGTAAACCCGGAACAGAAAATGATAAAAAAGATATTAGCAACCTGCACTTGCCTGATATAAATCTGCTCTATGAAGATTATGAGCAATTAGATAGCACAGGTGCGTTCAATTCTTTTGCAAATACCCTGGTAAATGCCAATAGAGATTTAAATTCTTCTGAATTATACGTAGAAGCTGCCTCCTTGTACGCGCAGGCAGGTCAATCAGATTCTGCAGCTATCTTATTGCATAAAGCTATAGACAATGGAATGGCCAATCCAAAAATAATAACTAAACTTCATGGTTTAAGAAATTCGGATTCCCCTTTGTGGCAAAAACTGCAAAGGAGATTAGACTCCATAAATTTAGAGCTTCAGGACGTTTCGCATTACAGTATGGAAATTGCTTCTATGAACCAATTTTGGGACTATTTTGAAAGAGCTGCCAAAGATACTTCCAGTGCAAAAGATATATTTAAAGAATTCATTTTTGAAGGTCCAAAAGAGTTGCGCGATTTTTACGTAGTTCGCTACATCAATTTGAATACAATGTATGGTCAAATGATTAATGCTTCACCGGAATACTTCCATTACCTGAAAAATCAGTTTAATCCGGATAGTATAGAAGCATTCAAATCGAAAACTACCCGTTGGATGCGAAATTTCAAAAAAATATATCCTAAAGCTGTTTTTCCGAAAGTATACGTTGTACCAGGTATTTTAAACTCAGGTGGGACAGCTACTGAAATGGGGTTGTTTGTTGGAGGAGATATGTATGGCAGGTCTGAAACAATGCCTACTGATGGATTAACAAATTGGCAAAAAGACGCCATCATGAAGGTTTCAGACCTTCCTGCAATTACGATACACGAATTAATGCATTTTCAGCAAAATTATCAGGATACAGAAAATAATGAAACCGTACTTGCCCAGGTTATTAGTGAAGGTGTATGCGATTTTCTGGTGGAACTGTGCTCCGGGAAAGAACTAAAAAATTCTAATCTTACATATCTTGATGATCAGGAGAATGAACATAAAATAATGGAAGACCTTAAAAACGATTTATTTTCTGAGGATAATTCCAAATGGCTATATAACGGAGGTTCAATAACCGACAGGCCTCATGACCTTGGATATACGGTGGGATATTTGATTTGCAAATCATATTACAATAATTCTCCGGACAAGAAAAATGCAGTATTTGAACTTTTGAACACAAATGACTTTTTAACTATTCTTGGTGGTAGTGATTATTCATTTCTTCTGGAGAAGGACCTTTAATAAAATAGTTTTACCTTTTTACAGTCAAATAGCTACTATAGGCCAATCTGCCTTACACAAGTAAAATCTGTATTGGTATTATTAAAAAGTAGATTCAATAACTAATACCTAAAAGGACCCAATTAAAATAGGTAGTGATAATAAATATTTTAAATGATTAGATTTTTAGTTCTTGCCGTCTTACTATTTGTAGTATTACCTGTTTACTGCCAGACACCGCTTTTTACAGCACAAGACACCCTCAGAGGGAGTATCACACCAGAAAGGGCCTGGTGGGATTTGAATTACTACGGCTTAGACATTGAGGTTAATCCTTATGAAAAATATATTTCCGGAAGTAATACGATCCGGTATAAGGTATTGAGTAAAAATCAAGTTTTACAAATAGACCTTCAATCGCCACTAACCATTACAAAAATAACCCAGGACGGCAATGATCTTATTTATAATTCTATAGGTAATGCCCACTGGGTAACTCTTCTGAAGCCACAAAAGATTGGAGAGTATAATGAAATAGTCGTTACCTATTCCGGGTATCCCAAAGAAGCTAAAAATCCTCCGTGGGATGGTGGGTTCACATGGAGTACAGATCAAAATGGCAGACCATTCGTTGCCACATCTTGTCAGGGCCTTGGAGCGAGTATCTGGTGGCCCAATAAAGATCATATGTATGATGAAGTAGATAGTATGGCCATTAGTGTAACTGTTCCAAAAGATGTTATGAATGTTTCAAATGGTCGTTTAAGAGAAATTGAAGAAGGTTTAAATTCTAAAACATACCATTGGTTTGTTGCCAACCCTATAAACAATTACGGTGTAAACGTCAACATAGGTGACTATGTCTATTTCGGAGAAACTTATCAGGGAGAAAATGGTCCTTTGCACATGGATTACTATGTACTGCGAGATAATCTAAGTTTAGCCAAAAAACAATTTAAGCAGGCCGGTCTTATGATGGAAGCCTTTGAACATTGGTTTGGCCCCTACCCTTTCTACGAAGATGGATACAAATTGGTAGAAGTCCCGTACCTGGGAATGGAACACCAGAGTTCGGTGACTTATGGAAATAAATACCAGAATGGATATCTGGGTAATGACCTTTCCGGGAGTGGCTGGGGTTTAAAATTCGATTTTATTATCATTCACGAATCCGGACATGAATGGTTTGCAAATAATATTACATACAAGGATATTGCAGATATGTGGATTCATGAAAGCTTTACGGCTTACTCAGAAAACCTCTATTTGGATTATTATTTTGGCACAGAAGCTTCAGCAGACTACGTAATTGGGACCCGAAGCAGGATTCGCAATGACCGGCCAATTATTGGGGTATACGGAGTAAATTATGAAGGCTCCGGGGATATGTATTACAAAGGAGCGAATATGCTACACACACTCAGGCAATTGCTGGAGGACGATGAGAAATGGCGGCAAATTCTGCGTGGTTTAAACAAAGAATTTTATCATCAAACAGTCTCTACACAACAAATTGAAAATTATCTGAGTGAACAAACAAATATTGATCTATCCGCTTTTTTTAATCAATATCTGCGCACCACTAAAATCCCCGTTTTGGAGTTTACCCTTGAGGATGGCGAAATTAAATACAGATATACCAATATTGTTAAAGATTTTGATATGCCAGTCCGGATTAAGGCAAATGAACAAGAACAGTGGCTTTTTCCCAAAGCTGCCTGGCAAACAAAAAACCTGAATACCAAGGGAGCAACACAAGTTCTGGTAGATGAGAATTTTTATATTCTGGTAAAAAAACTATCCGAATAAAACTATTAGGAACTTCTAGAAAACAAAATCGGAGTTATTATACTTTTATTAGGTATACAACTCCGACCTGCTTCATATTCTCACAAAGATTTATTTGGCTGCGAAGCTAACGTTTAAAGCCACTGCAATACCAGATCTTTTCTCCTGTTCTTCTTTTGGTATAAAAACAAAATATACTTCCTCAGCTTTAATATCGGATGCTGACCTCAACGGTATAGTCACCATACCACTGGATTGTCCTGCAG
>JABDPH010000341.1 GCA_013042925.1 Eudoraea sp. | reverse complement strand
GCAGTAGCAATAACCTCTTGTTGCATTAATTATGGTATATTTGCACGCAATTAATCCTTAATTGCCATGGAAGCTCACCTTAATAAGATTCTTGGAGAAGGCCTCACTTACGATGACGTACTCCTTGTCCCTGCCTTTTCTGAAATTTTACCCAGAGAAGTTAATATTCAAACAAAATTCACTAAAAATATTACGATTAATATTCCTGTTGTTTCGGCCGCGATGGATACAGTGACCGAGTCAAGAATGGCTATTGCTATGGCTCGTGAAGGAGGTATTGGTGTATTGCATAAGAACATGTCAACTGCGCAACAGGCAATGAAGGTTCGAAAAGTTAAAAGGGCGGAAAGCGGAATGATTTTGGATCCTGTAACCCTGCATCTTGATGCTTTGGTAGGAGATGCTAAAGCCAGCATGCGCGAGCATAGTATAGGTGGTATTCCTATAGTTGATGAGAAACAAAAATTAATCGGTATTGTAACCAACAGGGATCTTAGGTTTGAGAAGGACAATAGTCGGCCAATTGCTGAGGTGATGACAAAATCGAATCTTGTTACCGTAGCTGAAGGGACTTCTCTGGAACAGGCGGAAGGCATTCTTCAAACTAATAAAATTGAAAAACTTCCGGTAGTAGATAGTTCGAATAAACTTGTTGGCCTTATAACCTTCCGCGATATTACCAAGTTAACTCAAAAGCCAGTTGCAAACAAAGACCAATATGGCAGGTTACGAGTAGCCGCTGCTATTGGGGTAACTCCGGATGCCTTGGAAAGGACCGATGCTTTGGTAACCGCTGGAGTTGATGCGGTTGTAATAGATACAGCTCATGGTCATACAAAAGGTGTGGTGAGTATCCTTAAAGATGTGAAGAAGCAATTTCCGGAGCTTGATGTTATTGTAGGTAATATTGCCACGGCAGATGCTGCAAAGTATTTAGTAGATGCGGGAGCCGATGCGGTAAAAGTAGGAATAGGGCCCGGTTCCATTTGCACAACAAGAGTGGTCGCAGGTGTTGGTTTTCCGCAATTCTCGGCGGTATTGGAAGTTGCAGCAGCTATTAAAGGCAGTGGTGTTCCCGTAATTGCTGATGGTGGAATACGTTATACAGGCGATATCCCAAAAGCCATTGCAGCTGGTGCAGATTGTGTAATGTTGGGGTCTCTATTAGCCGGAACCAAAGAATCACCCGGAGAGACAATTATTTACGAAGGCCGAAAATTTAAGTCCTACAGAGGTATGGGATCTGTGGAGGCCATGAAGGAGGGAAGTAAGGACCGGTATTTCCAGGATGTGGAAGATGATATCAACAAGTTGGTACCCGAGGGTATTGTTGGACGCGTTCCTTATAAAGGAGAGCTATTTGAAAGTATACATCAGTTTGTTGGCGGACTCAGGGCAGGTATGGGTTATTGCGGTGCCAAAGATATTGACACTTTAAAAGAAACAGGAAGATTTATAAAGATTACTGCGAGCGGTATTAATGAGGGCCATCCTCATGATGTAACTATTACGAAGGAATCTCCCAACTACAGCCGTTAATCGTGTTAAATAAAATCTAATAATCGAATATTGTCCAGCTTTGTAGGCTACATTCCCTATTTTTAGGTTTAAATACATCAGAAGCAATTAATCGTTTATTAATGAAAATATTTCCATTCCTAACAGTTGTTCTAGGACTTATTGTTGCTACAGCTCATTCCCAAAACAAGTCCATTGATTTAGGTGAAAAGTATAAATCAAATTCATTTATTACCGTTAACAGGGAGTTATCTCAGCTGCCTGATGATTCCCGCGCAGTAGGGTTAAATGCTATTCCTGGTGATGGGCTTTCATATCTTAAAGATATAAGTTTTAAAAAAGGGACTGTGAGTATTGAGTTGCTTGGGGAAAACAATCCGGGCAGGAGTTTTGTAGGATTCGCTTTTAACATACAAAATGATTCTACATATGAAGTTGTTTATTTCAGACCCTTTAATTTCGTAGCTAAGGAAAAGATACGCAAAGCGCATATGGTGCAATATATTTATCATCCGGAATATACCTGGAAAAAACTTCGGGAAACGCGTACAGGTGAATTTGAAAATGAAATAGTGAATCCGCCGGACCCGGACCAATGGTTCAAGGCGAAAATAGAGATTGGAAAGAATACTGTTAAAGTCTATGTTGAGGACTCAGAAAATGCGGTTTTGGAAATTGAGCGTCTTACTGAAATAAAATCGGATAAAATAGGTATATGGACAGGTTTTAACTCGTCGGGCTCATTCAGAAACCTCCATTTGGAAACCAGGTAATTTATTTTACATTTCCACTGTAAGTTTTCCAGTCTTTTTCCAGGTAGATATTATCTCCAAAGTATCGAGCTATATTTAAAAAAGGATCTGGTTTTTGATATCCGGGTACAGGAGATAGCATATTAAGTTGCTCATCCATGAATACTACTGTCGGATAGCTCAATCGACCTTGCAACAATGCTGCCGCTAGTTCGTGATAACCTCTTTTACCTGATGGAACATATTTATAGGTTTTTCCTTTAAAATCAATAGGTTCTTTCCCTTCGCCATCTAACTTTACCATATAAAAGTTATTGGTCATGTATTCTGCCACTTCGGCATTTTGAAAAGTGTCCTTATCCATTTTTTTACACCAGCCACACCAATCGGTATAGACATCAATAAATATTTTCTTCGGATTTTTGTCAGTTGTCGCCAGGGATGTAGCTTCATCCCAGCTAAGCCAATTAACTTCCTGGGCATTTGATGCAAAGGTTAATAAACCAATAATGGCTACAAGAATGGGCTTAGAAAATGTAGGGGATTTAAATTTCATAAGTTTCGATTTGAGTTATATTAGTCCAATTACTATACCAAAACTAACGAAAATTCAGCTGCTTTATTTCACTGCCGCTTTTTGATTCTTGGCTTCAAACAAATCTTTGACATCAATTTGGTTCCTAATCAGATCATCAAAAGTCTCCCTTTCCCTTATAAGTATTGGTTTATCTTTGTACCAAAGTACTTCAGCGGGCCTGTATCTGGAGTTATAATTACTGGCCATAGTAAAGCAATATGCTCCTGCATTTTTGAAGCATAATATATCACCCTCAGAAATTTCATTAATTCTCCTGTTATTCGCAAAAGTATCCGTTTCACAGATATAACCTACCACGGAATAATAGCGTTCCCTTCCTTTCGGATTGGAGATGTTAATAATTTGGTGATTTGCACCATATAACATAGGACGAATTAAATGGTTAAAGCCTGAATCTACGCTGGCAAAAACAGTAGAAGTAGTCTGTTTTACGACATTGACTTTTGCAAGAAAATAGCCGGCTTCACTTACAAGAAACTTTCCAGGTTCAAATGCCAGAGTCAGTTCTTTACCGTACTCTTCACAAAATTCATTGAACCTTTTACTTAATTTTTCACCCAGTTCCTCAATATTAGTCTCTATATCCCCATCCTTATAGGGAACTTTAAATCCACTACCAAAATCAATAAACTCAAGCTCTTTAAAATTTTTAGCAGTTTCAAATAGAATTTCAGATGCATATAAAAACACATCGATATCCAGGATATCACTTCCCGTGTGCATATGAATCCCATTTATTGTCATATTGGTTAATTCTACTATTCTTAGTAAATGAGGGATTTGATGGATACTAACACCAAATTTTGAATCAATATGTCCCACCGATATGTTAGAATTGCCTCCTGCCATTACATGAGGATTTATTCTTACACATACGGGTATATCGGGATGTTTGCTTCCGAATTGCTCCAGGATGGAAAGATTATCAATATTTATTCGCACTCCTAAAGCTGCTGCTTCTTCAATTTCTTCTAAGGAAACTCCGTTAGGTGTATAAATGATTGATTCAGGTTTAAAACCAGCCAAAAGGCCAAGTTTTACTTCTTGAATTGATACGGTGTCTAAACCACTGCCAAGTTCATTCATCAATCTCAGAATTGTGAGATTAGAAAGCGCTTTTGCCGCATAATTCAGTTTTAATTTTTTGACCGTATTAAAGGCATTAGTTAGCCTGTTGAACTGAGATATTATCTTTTCAGCATCGTAAACATATATGGGATTACCATATTCTTGGGTAATATTTAAGAGATCGGAATACTTCATTTTCAACCTTGGTTTTAAACAAATCTAAAATACTTAAGGAAAATGCACAAAATAAAAGACAGATTTATTATAAATAAAACAAATAGTTATAAATGTAACATTTTAATATATGAGCTATTTGTGACTGTGGCACTCCCTTTGTATTTTTAGAAAAAAGTTTTGTTATGAAATTACCCTTTTTTCCTTTGCAATCTGTTTTCTTCCCCGGCGAAAAAGTACCTCTCCATATCTTTGAGGATAGGTATAAACAACTTATTAATGATTGTCGCAAGGAGGCTATCACTTTTGGTATACCGGTGTATATTAACGACAGTATTGCTTATGGTACCGAGGTTCAGCTAATGGAAGTAGTGAATACCTATGAAAGTGGAGCTATGGATGTAGTGTGTGTAGCAAGACAAATATTCAGGGTGATTTCCTTTGATAATACTATGGACGACAGATTATATGCGGGTGGGGAAGTAGAATTCATCGATAATATTAAAGACAGTGAACTTTCCGCAAAACAAGAGGTATATTCTAAACTTAAAGACTTATACGAATTAATGGAGGTGCCATTTGCCCCTGTTGAATTAGATATGTTTAATAGTTACACCCTTGCCCACAAAATGGGCCTTTCATTTGAACAGGAGTACGAGCTATTGCAGTTGGCCAGTGAAAATGAACGATTGAAATTTATCATGAATCATCTGTCGGTTACTATACAGGTTCTCAATGAAGTAAATCGAACTAAATTGCTTATTGAATTGAATGGTCATTTTAAGAACTTTGATCCATTAGATTTTAAAGCTTTTAAAATTTAATGTTAATACTGATTGAGTACCTATTTCAATACAGTAATTAAGTCTGCTATTCCATAGTTTATTGATCTCTGAAAAGATTAGGTCCTATTTGTCGTTTTATTAGGGTAAATGCGGTCCGTTTCCTATTTTTGCTCCCTAACCCACATAAATCATAATATGAATCTTCACGAATATCAGGGAAAAGAAATTTTAGCAAGTTTTGGAGTTCGAATTCAAAGGGGTCTCGTAGCCCATAATCCTAAAGAAGCTGTAGATGTTGCAAAACAACTTACGGGAGAGACCGGTACTGAATGGTTTGTGATTAAGGCACAGGTTCATGCTGGAGGAAGAGGTAAAGGAGGAGGTGTAAAGCTGGCTAAAAATTTAAAAGAGGTAGAGGAGATTTCAGGTAATATTATAGGAATGAATTTGATTACTCCTCAAACTTCAGCTGAGGGTAAAAAAGTTCATCAGGTGCTGATCGCAGAGGATGTCTATTATCCGGGAGAAAGTGAGACCAGTGAATTTTACATGTCTGTTTTGTTGAATAGAGCCACTGGGAAAAACATGATAATGTACTCAACTGAAGGAGGTATGGATATTGAAGAAGTAGCGGATAAAACACCTCATCTTATATTTACTGAGGAAATTGATCCGGCTGTGGGGTTATTGCCATTCCAATCCAGAAAAATTGCTTTTAATCTTGGTTTATCCGGTATTGCTTTTAAAGAAATGACCAAATTTGTAACAGCGCTTTACAGGGCATATGATCAAAGTGATTCTAATTTGTTTGAAATAAATCCGGTACTTAAAACTTCAGACAATTTAATAATGGCTGTTGATGCCAAAGTTTCTATAGATGATAACTCGTTATACAGGAGAAAGCAATATGCTGAAATGAGGGATTTACGTGAAGAAAGCCCAATTGAAGTAGAAGCACGTGCTGTTGGGTTGAATTATGTGGATCTTGATGGAAACGTGGGGTGTATGGTCAACGGAGCCGGATTGGCAATGGCTACAATGGATCTTATCAAAATGGCAGGTGGGGAGCCGGCTAACTTTTTGGATGTGGGTGGAACTGCGGATGCGAAAAGAGTCGAAGAAGCATTTCGAATTATTTTAAAGGATTCTGCCGTGAAAGCTATTCTAATTAATATTTTTGGGGGTATTGTAAGATGCGACCGCGTAGCACAGGGGGTAGTAGATGCTTATAAGAATATGGGTGACGCTATAAATGTTCCAATTATTGTTCGATTGCAAGGCACGAACGCAGAATTGGCGAAAGAAATCATTGATAATTCCGGATTAGCGGTACATTCAGCTGTTCAATTTCAGGAAGCTGCAGATAAAGTCAAAGAAGTTTTAGCTTAAAAATAAGCTACTTCAGACAATTATAATAGAGGGTGGTGTTATAGACATCACCCTTTATTTATTGCTTAAATTCCTGTTATTAGAAGGTTTACTTTATTGAAACATTGTTAAAAAAATTCATTTTTGTAACATCTTCATACCAAGTGCGTCTATTATTACAAATTCATCAATCATTAAACAAACAATCATGAGAAAATTCAGTTTAGTTTTAGTCGCTGCGGCACTATTTATTTCAGGAAATCTATTTGCAAATGATTCAGACAACACCGATCCACAAAGAAGTCTGAAAACACAAATTCAAGAACTATTAAAAGCAAACAAATTAGTTGTTGAAGATTCTGAGGAATTAACAGCTAATGTTCTGTTTACTGTTAATAGTGAAGAAGAAATTGTAGTCATTACTGTAGAGACAGATGATTTAGAATTGGAGTCATTTGTAAAAAGTAAACTCAACTACAAAAAAGTTGAATTAAATGAATTTGTAGAAGGAAGAATGTATAGGATGCCATTGCGCGTTAAGGCCTAACAGAGTGTTACAAAGCATAAAAGTCCTGAAGGAATTCAGGACTTTTTTTTGTTCTTATATTTTACATAACTAAGGTCAGACTTTTTTTTTGGTTTCACATACTGCTTTGAAGGAGTGCTTTCTGTCTTTTTGGTTTGCCTCAATACTTCTTTTGGGATTTTTGGATTTTCTTTTGTACCTCTTAAATGAATAACAAGGCCATTAAGGAAATTACGCAATACCTGATCTCCACATTCTCTATATTTAGGATGCCCTTCTTTTCGGCAAAAGGCGCTAATTTCGCTCTTGGAAATTCTGAAATCAACTAATTCAAGAATTTTTACTATTTCATCATCCCGAAGCATTAATGCAACGCGGAGTTTTTTTAATATATCATTATTGGTCATATCAAGCATTTTATGCAAGGTATTACAAATTAAGAAGTCATCGCCGGTTTTTGATCTATCTGCTAGTTTTTTATACGAAATTGTCCATTTAACTGTTATATATACGACTAAAATATGGGAGGGACTAACAAATAGGATAATGAGTACTTATAAAGAAAAACTTAGCATATTATCCGAAATGATTGCCTTTGCAAAAGCCGATCACGCTTTAAAAGATTCGGAATATAATTTTCTGTTTGGTGTTGCTGTTATTTTGGGTATCGATAAGGAAATATTTGATTCTCTCCTCAAGAAACAGATAAAAATAGTCATCCCGAAAACTCAGGCAGATCGCATTCTGCAATTCCATAGACTTGTGCTCTTGATGAATGTAGATCAGGAACAACATCAAATTGAAATTGGCAAACTACACAATATTGGACTGGGCATGGGTTTACCTCCGTCTGCCATTGAGCAGGTTCTTACTGTTATGCACGATTATCCCGATAAGATAGTTCCCCCGGATGTACTTATTAATATTTTTAAGGCCCATTACAACTAAATTTAGGCATTGCCATTCCGGTAAATTCCTACTGTTTTGTTTTAATCTTTACATTTCAATAAAACTTTCCGTATTCAAAATACACTTCAAAAGCGAGTAAATACGCCATAATGGCACTAAAAGAACCTAATAATGAGTCAAAAAGGCAGTTAATTAAGCTTGGTATATGATTTGTCTTGTATTAAACAGTTAAAAAAGTATAACACTAAAAGACATCATCATGAGTATAGTTA
>JABDPH010000336.1 GCA_013042925.1 Eudoraea sp. | reverse complement strand
CAATAAAGGCAGGTGTGAAGATCATAAAAGAAGTACTGCCATTTTGCCTTAATTCACCATTCACAGACAGCGTCATTTTAAGATCATTTAGATCGCCTAATTCATCAGGCGTTGCGACGTAAGGGCCAACCGGACTAAATCCGGGGCATGATTTGCCTTTTATCCATTGCCCCCCTTTTTCTAATTGAAAAGTCCTTTCAGACAGATCATTTATAACGCAATATCCCGCAATGGCTTCTGCAGCTTCTGCCTCATTTTTAAGGTAGAGCACGTCTTTATTCAGAACCACCCCAAGCTCTACTTCATAGTCTGTTTTGGTAGAATTTTTAGGAATAGACACGTCGTCATAAGGTCCACTTAAGGTATTGGTGGCTTTACCAAAAATTATGGGCTCTTCAGGTATTGCCATATTAGATTCTGCAGCGTGTTCTGAATAGTTAAGACCAATACACATAATCATTCCCGGCCTTCTTATACATGGTGCATGCCTTACAGAATCAGGCACTTCATTTAATTGAGCTGCATTGGCTTCGAGGTACTTCTCCAGTCTCGTCAATCCGCTATTTTGAAAAAAATCCCGGTTCCAATCCTTAAATTCTTTTGAGCAGTCCAGTCTTTTACCCTGATAAAGTACGCCGGGTTTTTCATTCTCTTTTTCGCCAAAGCGTATTAGTTTCATAGTTGGTTGTATTTAAATTTCGGTCAAATATTAATTGATATGGCAATGCCATAAGACGAGATCAGAACTTAATATGGAAACCAGTAATTAGCAGTCCTATTTACGCCTTTATAAATATAGTAAATAAGACCAGCACAGACCTATTAAAATGGCCCGGAAAATATAATTAACCACAGCAAATGATATCTTAAAACAGGACATGAAAGTCCTATATCCTTATTTTAAGATAGACAGGTACTTTGAATTATCTTCCATTAAACTTGTTGCAGTTAATATAGCTTCATCATTCTTTAAATAAAACTGATAAAGCCCTTCACGGTAGAAATAGCGCTTAATAATTTCATCCTGCAGATTAATCTGAATTTCCTTTTGATAAGTGTCAAGGGCATTGAGTTTGCGGGAATTAATTTCTGCCAGTAGGCTTTTGTAACTATCCTGAATATCTGCGCCATAAATAGCCTTGTCGTCACCTGTAATTGCTTCCTTCAGAGCCTTTTCTGTATTCGTTTCAAAATTAAAATCGCTCTGAGACACATATTTTTTAAAATCTTCAAAATCTGATGCGCTAAAACTAAAGTCATCAATGCTGGCAGGGCTATTTTGGTAGTAATAGTTGGTAGCAAAATCGAAAACAAAACTATTGTTTATTAGCGCCTTAGTAAGGGCATTAGTTTTAAGGGCAGCTATTTCAATATCAGGCATGACCCCTCCACCATCTTCAACTTTCCTGCCATTTCTTGTCTTAAATTCATTAAACTTAGTGGTTTTAACCGCATTCCCCTCTTCATCTCTGTTCCAATAATCCAAAGATTGAATACAACGTCCTGAAGGGGTATAATATCTCGAGATCGTAACCTTTAATTGCGTTCCGTAAGTAAGCTTCAGAGGCCTTTGGACCAAACCTTTGCCAAAACTTCTTGCCCCAACGATTACTGCGCGATCCAAATCCTGCAGACTTCCTGAAACAATTTCACTGGCTGAGGCGCTTCCGCCATTTACCAGGACAACCAACGGGATGTCTTCATCCTCGGGCTGATTTTTTGTTTTGTACTCACGATTGAACTTTTTTACTTTAGATTTAGTAGTAACAATCAATTCACCTTTGGGCACAAAGAGATTTGTAACATTAATTGATTCAGACAGGAGCCCCCCGGGATTTCCTCTCAGGTCTAATATAATTTTTTGCGCACCTTTTCCTTTTAAATCGCGAAGCGCTGCTTTGGTTTGGGAAGATGCCTTTGCATTAAACTTGGAAAGCACTATATAACCCGTATTTTCATTTACCATGCTGTAAAATGGAACAGCATCAACCTCTATAGCCTCCCTTTCAATTACAGTTGTATTTGTTTTTCCTTGTCTTTTATAGGTTACCTCAACTTTTGTATTGTTGGCTCCTTTCAATAATTCACTGGCATCGTCTTTAAAATCAGCAATAGAGATGTCTCCTATTTTAATAATTTCATCCCCTGCTTTTAAGCCCGCCTTGTCTGCCGGGTATCCTTTATAGGGCTCTATGATCACAAGCTTGCTATCATATGAACGAACCACAGAACCTATGCCCGAATATTCTCCGGCATTGTTTATCTTATAAGTTTCAACATCCTGCTCATTCAGAAATTTGGTATACGGATCAAGATCATCCAACATGTTTTTAATGGCCGTATCCATAAGCTCTGCAGGATTGGTCTCATCTACATAATTCATGTTTAGTTCCTTGAACAGGGTAGTAAAAATTTCTATCTGCTTAGCAATCTCAAAAAAATCGCTTTTAAAACTACTTCCAACGACAAACATTACAACCGCCAATGCAGGGAGCAGCACTTTTTTATTTAATAGAGTCTTCATTAGATACTTTAATTAAAAATTTTTTCAGAATAACCTTCATATGCTTTTCTACATCTTCGTATTCAGGCATTTCCTTTCCAAGGTATAAAAATAGAAACGCAAAGCTTCCCTCAATGTTGTTAAAAATTTTTTCTTTGTTCAACCTATAGCTTTCCCTTAAGAGACGCTTTATACGATTTCGCTTAACCGCACTTTTAAAATTTCTCTTGGGTGCGGTAACACCACATTGGATTTTAACTTCGGAACGCTCATCAACAGGCAAATATATGAGCTTTAAAGGATAGCTGGAAATAGACTTTCCATCTTCAAAAACCCTGCGAATAAGGATCTCACTTTTTAGTTTTTCTTTCTTTGGAAATTTTGAGGACATAATGCGGCTAAATTAAACAATAAAAACCATGCCTTGCGGCATGACAAATATCATATTTATCCCTGTGTTAGGATTTTATCTTGCATTCGATTATATTTCGAGGTTATATACCTAAATGCTACGGATTATGGGGGAACTTAATGTAAAAAAGCTTACAAAGAACGAGGATAAAGTTGGATATATAGACCAATTGCTTACTGATATTGAAGCACTTGAATATATGCTCGAAACCGGAATGTTTAAAAAGAGGCCTGTACGCATTGGGGCAGAACAGGAATTCTGTCTGGTTGAAGAAAACTGGGAGCCTACAAACAAAGCAGATAAAATCCTTGAAGACATCAATGACCCTCATTTCACTTCTGAGTTAACGCTTTATAACCTGGAGATTAACCTGGACCCTCTTATTTTAGATGACCGGTGTTTTTCTGTGTTGCACAAACAGCTAAATGAATTGCTTGAAAAAGCCAAAGCATGTGCGGCAAAACACAACACCAAGATTATCCTAACGGGAATATTACCTACAGTAGACACCAAATTTTTAGAAGAATCTTATATGACTCCTTTAAAACGATATCACGTTTTAAATGAAGCGATTAAAGATATCAGGAAAGAAGATATAGAGCTGCATATAAAAGGGGTAGATGAGGTAAACCTCCATCACAACACTATATTATATGAGGGGTGCAATACAAGTTTCCAATCACATCTTCAGATAGACGCAGAAAATTTTGCGGACACCTATAACTGGGCACAAGCCATAGCAGGACCAATACTTTCCATAACAACTAATTCACCATTATTGTTAGGTCAGGAATTATGGGAAGAGACGCGAATAGCGCTATTTACCCAAAGCGTTGACACCAGGGCAAGCACCTTTATTCTCAATGAAAAAGAATCGAGAGTTGGTTTTGGAAATGATTGGGTTTCAGGCTCTGTAGCTGATTTTTATAAGGATGCTGTAATCAGATTCAGGAGCTTATTGACAACCGATTTTGAAACTGATAGCATGTCAATGCTTAAAAGCGGGAAAACACCAAAATTAAGGGCATTACAACTACACAATGGTACTATTTACAAATGGAACAGGCTCTGTTATGGCGTAACGGACAATGTACCCCATGTGAGAATTGAGAATAGATATATGCCATCCGGACCTACTACGGACGATGAAATTGCGAACATGATGTTGTGGGTAGGAGTGATGATGGGAAGGCCAAAAGACTTTGAAGACATTCATAAAAAAATGAGCTTTAAAGACGCAAAAAGCAATTTCTTTAACGCCGCCAGATATGGTATGGCAGCACAGTTTTATTGGGACGGAAAACTACTTAGCAGTCGCGAATTATTACTCGATCATTTTTTACCTATGGCCTTCAGAGGACTTTATAGTATGGGGGTTGCACCAAGAGATGCAGAACGCTATTTATCCATTATAGAAAACAGGGTTCGTTCAAATAATGGATCCAGGTGGATGGTTAAATCATTCCGAAAACTAAAAAAAGAGTATAAAATATCGGATGCCCTGAAGATATTGATGGCTACTATGTATGAACGACAGGAAAAACGCTATACCGTAGATATTTGGCAATTACCAAGGGGAGATGAATATTCTATTCCGGAAGACGGACTTAAGGTAAAAGACAGGATGAATAGAAAAACATTGAGCGCACAGGAAAATGACAGTGCGGAATTGGTTTTAAAAATGATGCTTTGGAAAAATATTCACCATGCCCCTATACTGGATCATAATCTTGACCTGAGTGGATTGCTAACCTGGACAGATGTAAAAAATTATGTGGAGAACCCTGTTAAACTAAAAAGAAATATTGGCACATTAATGACCAGGGATTTGATTACCGCAACCCCTGAAATGCCTTTGGAAGAAGCTAAAGAACTTATGAGTTCTAATAATATTAATTGCCTGCCGGTAGTAGAGGGAAAAAAACTAATTGGAATAATTACGACCAATGATTTTTGATTCATGAATAAGTTCCAAACGAGGTCTATAGAAAAACTAAAAGCCGAAAGAATAATAGGTCACATTTCTGGTGAGGAAACAGGCCCAACCTTAGTTTTTTTTGGAGGAATACATGGCAACGAACCTTCAGGGGTTGAAGCGCTGGAGAATGTGTTCAGACAATTGAAAGGCAGTGAGCTGCAAATAAAGGGATCCATTATTGGAATTAAAGGAAATATCCCGGCACTACTCAAAAAGAAACGTTTTTTAGACGATGATCTAAATCGAATTTGGACACATGCCGGCATAGATAAAATTGAACAAAGAAACCATAAGGAACTCTCGGTTGAAGAGAATGAATTGACTATAATATACCGACTGATCTCGGACATATTTAAAACGGAACCGGCTCCTTACTACTTTATTGATTTTCATACCACCTCCAGTCCAACATTACCATTTATTACTATAAATGATGCCTTAATAAACAGGGAGTTTGCACGCTTATTTCCCGTTCCGGTAATCCTTGGGATAGAAGAATATCTTGAAGGGCCGATGTTGAGCTATATCAATGAAAAAGGATACGTTGCTGTAGGGTTTGAATCCGGGCAGCACTTTACAGCGGAAGCCGTCACTAACTCAATTTCATTTATCTGGCTTGCCTTGATTTATGCCGGCATTATTGACAAAGAAGAAGTGCCGGACTATAAGAAGCATCGCAATGTACTAAGTACAGCTGCAAAGGGAAATACCATTTTTTACGAGATAATTCACAGGCACAGAATTACTCAAGCTGATAATTTTAAGATGTTTCCGGGCTTCAGCAGCTTTGATAAATTACCGAAAGGCATAACCCTGGCCAATCATAATGGAGAAGAGATAACGGCATATAAAGACACCATAGTGTTCATGCCCCTTTATCAGGTTCAGGGCGAAGAGGGTTTTTTCCTTATACGTCCAATACCATCATGGATATTATCTTTTTCGGCATTTTTACGCAGAATTAAATTTGATTCTTTTCTGGCTTCACTTCCTGGGATATCCTGGTCTAATTCATCAAAGGAAAAACTCATGGTAAATTTAAAGGTCGCCAGGTTTTTTAACAAACCCTTTTTCCACCTATTGGGCTACAGGAACAGAATGGTTGATGAAACACATTTGATATTGTATAACCGGGAGCGGGCTGCGAAAAATGAGATGTACAAAGACGCTTTCTGGTATAAAAAATAATTACTCAGAAGCCTGCCAAATATTGTTTTCCAGATTTATATCAGCCATCAGCTGAGAAGGGTCAATTACCACTGCTTTAACGGAGCTAAGAGGCTTCTCTACAACAAATTCAAAGGTAGGATAGGCCCAGGGCCAATCCTGCAAAGTTGTTCTCTCGATATTTGCATAGGGATTATCTTTTTCACCTCTCATTATACGCAATGGCGTATAAAAAGTCTCTCTCGTTCCGTCTTCATAAACCAGCAGGAGATCTATAGGCATTGGCATCAGACCTATTCTTTCAAGGACTATTTTGGTTTTATTGCCTTCTGCCTGTACCTCTTTTATTCCGTAGTCTATGGTATTTGTGGTTCCTGTCCAATCAGTGAGATACCAGTCTAATTCTATTCCGGAAACCTTTTCTGCTGTTCTTTTAATATCATTGGGGATTGGGTGTTTAAACTTAAAATCAGCATAGTAAGACCGCAGAGATTCCATCAACTTATCCTGCCCTATGACATAGCCCAATTGAGATAAAAATATAGAACCCTTATTGTAAGCAGAAATGCCATATGCCGTATTGAGTTTATACCTGTCTGAATGGGTGGTCTGAGGCTGTTCCTTTCCGGATTGTGCTAAAGAAAAATAGCTGTTATATGTACTTTCAAACGGATTGTCCTTTTGCTGATTCATCACTTCGTTCATACATAAACTCGAAATGAATTGTGTAAAGCCTTCATCCATCCAGGCATGTTTTAATTCATTGGTAGCCAATACATGCTGAAACCAGGAGTGTGCCAATTCGTGAACTGTAACCCCTACAAGGCTTTCAAATTTTCGCTCCCCGGTTATGAGTGTACTCATTGCATATTCCATTCCACCGTCTCCTCCTTGTATCACTGAATACTGCTCATAGGGATATTCACCAATATTCTCATTGAAAAATGTCATGGCATCTGCAGTCTTAGGCTGTAGATTTTTCCAGTTTTCAAGAATTTCAGGATTGTTTTTATAAAAGAAATGCAGGGTAGGCCCGTTTTCCATCTTTAGCGAATCGTGAATATACTCAGGATCGGCCGCCCACATAAAATCGTGAACCATAGGAGCCTTAAAGTGCCAGGTTAGTGTTTTGCCTTTAGTCTTTTTTATTTTACTACCCGGAGTTTCGTAGCCATGTCCAATTTCCTGTGGGTTTTGAAGGTAGCCACTGCCGCCAACAGTATAATCTTTATCAATGGTAAGTTTAACGTCAAAATCGCCCCAAACCCCATGAAACTCTCTGCCTATGTACGGGTCTGCATGCCAGCCTTCAAAATCATATTCAGCCATTTTTGGATACCATTGGCTCATAGACAATGCAACACCTTCAGAATTATTTCTGCCGGAACGCCTAATTTGAAGAGGAACCTGCCCCTCAAATTCCATATCAAAAGTGCTTTTGCCGCCGGAAGGAATTGGTTTGGCCAACACCACTTCCAGAACTGTACCTTCAAGATTGAACGAAACATCCTCCCCATTCTGTTTTAGCGAAGAAGCCCTGAGATATCCAATCTCATCAGGTGCAAGACTGGCAATCCTGCTTTGGCCGTTGACAGACATCCTCCCATCGGGATCCTTGATATTTTGCAATCTGATATCCATTTCGCTGCCCGGCTGAAAGGCATTAAAGTACATGTGAAAATATACGCGACTCAATTCATCGGGCGAATTGTTTGTATAAACCAGGCGTTGAGTACCTGTATACTGGTAATTTTCAACATCCATAGAAACCTCCATTATATAATCCACATGTTGTTGCCAGTACGAATAATTTGTCTGGGCATTAAGAGTAACCGCAAAGGCAGACAAGGCAAAAATGAATTTTGGCAATAGCGTCTTTAAATACATTTAGTACAGTATAAGAATTATAAACTTTTAGACATATTACTTGCCATTATTAAGGCATTGTATGCATTCACCATCTTCCCTGATTTCGTTACTTCATCAAAGGGTTTTGATTTTTCTGCATCACCGGCTAAAATGACTGAAGTACTGGAACTCAAGCCAGATTCAATGAGAATTCGTTTTACATCTGAAGCCGAAAGTTTCGGATAATGAGAACGAATAAGCGCTGCGATTCCGGAAACCATAGGCGCCGCCATTGAGGTACCGTTCTGAAACTCGTATTCGTTTTCCGGCATTGTTGAATAGATCTTCGCGCCAGGAGCAAAAACATCCACGTTCATTTTTCCGTAGTTAGAAAATGAAGCAACCATTTCTGAACCGTATTTACCATTTAGCGCACCAATTGTGATAACGTTATCCGCTATTTCATTGCTGTTCACATCAACCTGATCATTGGGGTAGTTTGGATTCTCAGGGTCATCTAAATCCAGGCCATCGTTTCCTGCCGCATGTACAATAAGCACGTCATTATCAGCAGCATATTTTATTGCATCGAATACCCAATCAGAATTCAGAGAAAAAGATTTTCCAAAGCTGGCATTGATAATTTTTGCCCCATTATCAACGGCATATCGGATTCCAAGGGCGATATCTTTGTCATATTCATCACCATTTGGTACTGCACGGATACTCATTATCTGTACGTTATTAGCCACTCCGTTTACACCCTGACCATTGTTACGTTCAGCCGCAATAATCCCGGCAACATGGGTTCCATGACTTTCATCCTTTACCCTGTTTTTTGGATTTCCGTCGCCATAACCCACATCCATAAGGTCGTACGGATCGTCACCTACAATTTTCCTGCCGTCAAAATCCACATTAAAATGGTAATCCAAACGTTCTGTAAAATACTTAACGCCTTCGTTCAAATGTTTCAAAACATCCGGAATAGTATCATCAATAGTATACATCTGCTTGAGTACAGAAACATATTGAAGTAAGGCCTGGGCTTCTGTCTGAATAGCCATAACATCTTCTTTGGAATACGTATCTTTTCCTAAATGCTCCTTTACAGCTGCATCTGCAGCCATTACAGATCCTAGAATTTGTTCATAGCGTTGTTTGTTTTGTGTGTTTTTGGATACCTCTTCCTGCAGCTTCGCATTAGCTTTTTCCTGAATAGCAGCATCACCCATCTTAAACTTAACGATTCGGGTATATTCCAGTTGCTCATTATAAGACTCGCCTAAAAAGTTATAACCGTGAATGTCATCAATGTAACCATTCTTATCGTCGTCTATCCCATTTCCGGGTTTTTCACCTTTATTTGTCCAGAGTACATCATCCAGATCTTCATGATCCAGGTCTATCCCTGAATCAAGGACAGCTACAACAACGCTTTTGCCCTTTTTATTCTTGATAATTTCATCATAGGCCTTATTTAAGCTGATTCCCGGGATGGTATCCGCAACTAAATCTGCGTGCCCCCAGGACTCACTCTCTGTTTCAGTGAGTTCAGTTACTTTGAGGGGTATGGTATCAATTTTTTCAATTGGGGTTAATACCAGGGCAGTACTACCGCATCCACCAAGTAAAGCCATAACGAGACTCCCATAAAAAGCCGATTTTAAATTTCTAAAAGTCATATTTATCTATATTTAGTAATGTATTTTTGAATAATAACTTCCCGGTGACAGGGCTTCAAATGTCTCAAAGCAACCCCTGTCTGCCATAGTAACAAAACAATCTAGCCCTTTATCCCCGCCAAAAGCGATATTTGAAGGCTTCTTACCCTTTAAAAGTACCTCTTCCAGAATCTTGCCTTCCGGGGAAACTATGGCTACAGTTCCTTTGTCATAGCGGGTAAGATAAAGATTTCCTTCCATATCGCAGCGCATTCCATCCAGTCCAAAATCCGTAAAAGATATAAATTTCGTTTTGTTGCTTAATTTTCCATTCTCCTGAATATCATATTTCCATACCACCCTTTGTACAGATTCATTTACATAAAGGGTCTTACCATCCGGACTTACTTCTACGCCGTTAGTGGTACCCATACCTTCTTCCAATAATAAAATTTCCCGTTCCGGACTAACCATCCAAAGCTTGCCTGTGTTTTCAGCCCAATTAGGATCACTTAGATAAATTATGCCCCCTGGGCCAATGGCAAGGTCATTTGGTTGATTCATGGTTGAATCCTTTGCCCACACTTCAGGGTCTTTGGTGTCTTTTTTAATTCTGTACACTTTATGGCCCAGGTAGTCTGCAATAAACATATTTCCTTGCAGATCAAAACGTATGCCATTGCCAATACTGCCTTCCGGTAAACTAATAAAGATTTCAGATTCCCCTGTTTTGTTTACCTTACCAATAGTACCTTCCCTGGCAAAATTTACAGCAAAAAGTTCTCCGTTTGCATTCACAGCAGGCCCTTCAATGCCGGGCGTGAACCCGAATTCTGAGGTAAAATCTTCACTTGTCCGCTGCTTTTCGTTGCAGTTGAAAAGAGGGAAAATAAAAAATAAACCAAATAGTATATTAATTACAGACCTCATCAAATGTATATGTTTTATGAAGTCTAACGCCCTTTTCGGTATGCGTTACCGTGCATATTTCATTATGCGCATCGTGCTCCATGAATAAATAATAATTATGATCGGCAGCATTTTTCATAAAGGCTGCTTTTTCAGAAAGTGTTAGCAAAGGCCTGGTATCATAACCCATAATGTACGGCACAGGAATATGACCAGCTGTAGGTAGCAAGTCGGCCATAAATACCACGGTTTTACCTTTGTAATTAATATGTGGAATCATCTGTTTGTCTGTATGACCATCTACCAGCAAAACACCAAAACCCAATTCTGATTTGTCTATATAGGAGCCGCTGCCAATGTCTATGAATTTTAGCTGGCCGCTTTCTTCCATGGGCAAAAGGTTTTCCCTGAGAAAAGAAGCTTTTTCCCTTAGATTCGGATTCGTAGCCCACTCCCAGTGATTTTTGTTACTCCAGTAATGGGCGTTTTTAAAGGCCGGCTGATAACCGGTATGATCTTTATTCCATTCAACGCTTCCGCCACAATGATCAAAATGTAGGTGTGTCATAAACACGTCGGTAATATCATTACGGTGAAATCCTATTTTTTTGAGTGAACTATCGATGGAATAATCTCCCCAACGGTAATAATAACTAAAGAATTTCTCACTTTGTTTATTCCCCATCCCGGTATCGATAAGGATAAGCCTGTTGCCATCCTCAATAAGGAGGCTCCGGGCGGCAATATCTATCATATTATTAGAATCTGCCGGGTTGGTTCTCTTCCAAAGAGATTTAGGCACTACACCAAACATTGCGCCTCCATCCAATTTAAAATTTCCGGTCTCAACGGGGTATAAGTTCATTGATGTATTCTGAGTCGGCTGCAAAATAACGAAAGCTCTACTGATATTCCTTAATATTAATATTTTTTAACAATCAGTGAGATACCTCTTTGTGCTTTACCAGGGCATGTAACTGCTGGCCAAAATAAATCATTCTTTTAATTTCCTGAACGCCCAGAAGTCGTTCTTTTTTTAAAATGAGCAAAGAAGAACCATTAGATTCAATATGGTAATATGGATGGCTTTCAAGAAACAACACCATTTCATCTGTGAAGAGATTTTG
>JABDPH010000335.1 GCA_013042925.1 Eudoraea sp. | reverse complement strand
AGCCTGTGCCTATCACACCGGAGAATATACTGCCAATAAGAAATCCGTACGATTTCCTTAAGGTTTCGGATTTAAACAGGAACAAATTGCCCTCTCCGCTAAGAAAGTGAAAACCAATAAGGGCCATAATAATTACGAAATATCCAATAGCGCCATATCGGGCATCTTTTTGAAATTGCTCTCTTTTGAATATCATAGCAAGAACAAAAATCGCTGTTAATAAAAGGGCTACTCCAATAAGAAAAGTATTTTTAGTCAACCAATACTTGCTTGTGTCATTTCCCAGATAGGAATAAATTACGGCTGTAGTCATTAGTGTAACAAAAACCACAACACTATGAACCACCCAGCGCTCTACTTTCCAGGCCGATAAGCTTTTGTCGCTTAGCTGTCTAAAGGCATCACCTGCAGTTTCTGCCAATCCTCCGCAGCCACAAACCCATGAACAGTACCAGCGTTTTCCATATTTATACGTCAGAATAGGGGAGATCACAAAAACAGACAGTATGCCGAAAAATAGCATGGCCATACCTACATCTCCTGAATCTATAAATGCATTAATGCGGTATCTTTCAAAATTGTAGTAGTTTAAAGGCCAGATATTTTTCAGGTCATAATAGGGGAGCTTTCCATTTAATCGGGCCATTATTTCGGGAATCATAAATGCAAATGCCAGCTGAAAAAACATAACACTTATGGTACGAAAGATCTCGTATCTGTTATGTCTGTATTTAGAAATAAATTTAATACCGAAAGCCAGAATAGCAATAGTATAAAGTGTTCCGTAGACAAACCATTGGCTGGCGGGATTTCCGCTCAATAATCTGCTTAAAGGATCAAATAATGCAATGATACCGGTATTTGCCCCATTCTTCACAAGTCCCAGGAATTCAGGGAAGAAATATAGGACGATGTAGAATCCGGTAAGTATTATTCCGGTTACCCAGGCCCATAATCCTTTAGAGGAAATTGATTTAAACCAAACTCCATCATTTTTTATGCCCTTAAGTTTTTGAGAATATGCCTCTTTTGTAAACCAAAATACACCAATAAACATTGCCATGATGGAAATGATTAGCCACATTCCTTTATTTGGAAAACTTGAATTAAAACCGGCGAGGAGAATTATAAAAAGGCCCGATAATCCCAGGATTACAGCTATTTTTTGAAATCGGCTTAAAGCCACCGGAGGTTGTCCTGCCAGTTCCATACTTTTATCTAGAGTGCTCATACCTTATTTAAGTATTAGTAAGATTTTGTAGATTACATTTTTCAGTTATCCACTCATCCGATTGCAAAAATTCGTTTCCAGTTTTTCTTTTCCGGTTTAAGGTCAGTACCATATTCCAAATTGAATTTAGCCGCAATTTCATTTTCGTATACAGCATAGAATTCAGGATCAAAATTGGCGTCTTTTAGATATTTTATCACATGCATAACATCTCGTTCTTCATTCAGCCACCTATCGAAGATCTCATGACGCATTCGAATTCCAAACGTATTTATCCCCAGAAATTGCCTGGTTTCCTTATCAAAAGCAATAGTCAGGCATATTTTTTCAGCAGGATGTCTCCAATGAAAATGTTGTTCATACGTTTTCTTGCCGCTGGTGCTAAAGACCCAACCATAAGTCTGGTATTCTATATCAAGAAATTTAGCCGAATTAAACCAGTGTCCGGGTTTGTATTCTGTTCTGTTCCCACAAATAGTCTGTGCTACCGTTTCTCCCATCATTCGACCTGTATACCAGACAGCTTCTATTGGGCGTCGATTTCCAATGGGCTCATGTTGCTCTGCACAATCTCCAATGGCATAAATATCTTTGATGTTAGTTTCAAGAAAGCGGTTTACCTTGATGCCCCTTCCCAATTCAATTCCGGAATCGTTTAAAAAAGAGACATTAGGCGAAACACCGGGGGTTAAACCTACAACTTGGCATTCAATGATTTCTTCTTTATCCGTAACAACAGACTTTATCCTGCCATTTTCATCAGCCACGATTTCCTTTAAGTTGGTCTCCAGGCGCAGGTCTATATGATGTTCAGAATGTGTTCATTTATCATCTCCGATTCTCCATCGGGAAGTATACCATTCCAAAAACTTTCTTCACGTACCAGAAAAGTTACAGGTATATCCCTGCTTCTAAGCATTTCGGCTAATTCAATTCCGATTAAACCACCTCCAACAATAACAGCACGCTTGCATATTTCCTTATTGGGGGCATTGATTTCTAACAGATCCAGATCTTGTTTGGAATACAACCCCTGTACACCATGGAGATCCTGTCCTGGCCAACCAAATTTATTAGGTTTCGATCCGGTAGCCAGAATTAACTTGTCGTATTTTAATACCCGGGCGTCCTCAATCTGTAGTTCTTTTTTCTCATGATCTACCTTGCTGACGTAACCTCGTATGAGTTCAA
>JABDPH010000331.1 GCA_013042925.1 Eudoraea sp. | reverse complement strand
AAATAACCATAACGTCCATCCCGTCCAGAATATTCATAACAAAGCACACAAAGAAGGTGGTATATTGTAATTTTGACAGAGCCTGTCCGTCTATTAGCTCCTTTGTTGTTTTTTGCATTCCCTGGTTTTAGATTGATAGGGTAAAGTTAGGGATTTAGACACTTAGGATAGAATTGGACTCCATAGAACTTTAATGTATAAAACATTTCGAAGAGCTGGAAAGAAAACTTTTGTTTCCGAAAAAACGTTCTATAATTAAAAAGCCGACTTCTACAAATCGGCATTCTCATTTATACAGGCGGAGAGACTTTCCGCCCAATGCGGGATAGACTTCTCGTCTCTCCGCAATATCAACTTTCCTGAAAAGAAAGAACCTCCGAAGATCGGAGGTTTTTTGTAATCGTACAGGCGGAGAGACTTCCCGTCTATGGCGGGATAAACTTCTTCGCTCTCCGTATTTCATAAAAAAACCCATCCAAAACTGGATGGGTTTTTACTTCGTACAGGCGGAGAGACTCGAACTCTCACACCTTTCGGCACTAGATCCTAAGTCTAGCGTGTCTACCAATTCCACCACGCCTGCAAAAACTATTTTTCAAAATACAGAACTAGACCCTAAGTCTATCGTGTCTGCCTCCCGATAGCTCCCGATAGTTATCGGGACGGGACCACCACGCCTGCATTTTCCGTACCGAAAGCTTCTCCTTCGTAATACTATGGAGAAGGAACTATCAGTTAAACGGGGATGCAAATATAAAGCAAAATTTCAATTTAAAAATAATCGAACTTCAATTTTATCTGCCTTCTTTTTGTAAATTTAAACTTTCTTCAAACTTTCGATAATGCAAAACATAAAGGCTTACCTGGATCAACACAAAGAACGTTTTATCAATGAACTTATAGAACTCCTGAAAATGCCTTCTGTTAGTGCAGATTCGGCCTATTCTCATGATGTGCTTGCCACTGCTGAAGCTTTTGCAACTTCTCTAAAGAATGCAGGCTGTGAGATTGTGGAAATTTGTGAAACGGATGGATATCCTATTGTATATGGCGAAAAAATTATTAATGAGAAACTACCAACGGTTCTTGTATACGGTCATTATGATGTACAACCACCAGATCCATTAGACTTATGGGACTCCCCTCCTTTTGATCCGATAATCAAAAAAACAGAACTCCATCCCGATGGGGCGATTTATGCACGCGGAGCTTCAGATGATAAAGGGCAGGTCTATATGCATGTGAAAGCGCTTGAATTCATGGTTGCTAACAACTCACTACCATGTAACATCAAATTCATGATCGAGGGTGAAGAAGAAGTTGGAAGTGTAAGCTTATCTACATTTGTTAAAGAGCATCATGAAAAACTTTCAAATGATATCATTCTTATTTCAGATACCGGATTGATTGCAAATGATATTCCATCCATTACAACCGGATTAAGGGGATTAAGTTATGTAGAAGTTGAAGTTACAGGTCCAAACCGAGACCTTCATTCAGGACTTTACGGTGGAGCTGTCGCCAATCCAATTAACGTTCTGGCAAAAATGATTGCTTCTTTGCATGACGAAAACAACCATATTACTATACCGGGATTTTACGATAAGGTAGATGAACTTACGAAAGAAGAAAGGACGGCCATGGCCAAAGCCCCTTTTGATCTTGATACTTATAAAAAAGCACTTGATATCCAGGATGTCTATGGAGAAAAGTCCTATTCCACGAATGAAAGGAACTCCGTCCGTCCAACCCTTGATGTAAACGGTATTTGGGGAGGATATACGGGTGAAGGTGCTAAAACAGTGATTCCGAGTAAAGCATACGCAAAAATATCCATGCGTCTGGTACCTCATCAGGACTGGAAGGAAATAACACGCTTGTTTACAAAACATTTTGAGAATATAGCCCCTTCCGGAGTAAGTATAAAAGTTACTCCACATCATGGTGGGGAGAGCTATGTAACGCCTATAGACAGTATTGGCTATAATGCCGCGAGTAAAGCCTTTGAAACTACTTTTGGGAAAGTTCCGGTGCCTAAAAGGAATGGAGGAAGTATCCCAATTGTGCCCTTGTTTGAAGACGAATTGGGCAGCAAATCAATTCTTATGGGATTTGGCCTGGATAGTAATGCCATCCATTCCCCTAACGAACATTTTGGTGTTTGGAACTATTTAAAAGGAATTGAGACAATCCCATATTTTTATAAATATTATACCGAATTCTTTTCTTGAAGAATTAAAATTTAATTAAAAGCCCTATTTATTTAAAAGTGGTAATGGAAATTCCCATATATCATAAAACCCTCTTAATGGGCTGATATTATTTCATAATAGTGTAACAAATCATAACAAATTGCGTTCTAACCAGTAGAATCAAAAACGAACACTATTATGATACGACGCTTTTTTATCCTCTGTTCCGGAGCGGACACGGGCATTCTCGAATCCTGTTCTTCAGGAGAACAAAACAAATACGCGGGCATTGGAGCCACTGTTTTTTTTACGGCAGTTATGGCCTTTATTGCCAGTGCATATGCGCTTTATACAGTATTTGAC
>JABDPH010000328.1 GCA_013042925.1 Eudoraea sp. | reverse complement strand
CATTACGGATGTTCAACATAGAGTATCTAAAAATGGAAAAGGCTGGGCCTTATTCACCATGGAGGATTATACAGACTCCTATGAGTTTCGAATTTTTGGAGAAGAATATTTAAAATTCCGACACTTTCTGATGATTAATTCGTTTGTATTTGTGAAAGTTTTTGTGAGGGAAGGATGGACAAACCGCGATACCGGTAAAAAAGGAGACGCCCGCATACAGTATGTCAATTTTGTGCTGTTGCAGGACACGATGGAAAACTTTGCCAAAAAGCTGACAATAAAATTGAATATTGACCAGCTCAAGGAAGAGAATATTCACGAACTAAAAGATACGCTGATCTCTTACAAGGGGAAGCATCCTCTAAATTTTGTTATTTACGAAATGAACGAACAAATAAAAGTAAACCTGTCCAGCAGAAAGCAAAAAGTAGAGATCACCAGTGAACTGCTGCATACACTGGAAGAAAAGGACGTACACTATAAATTAAATTAAATAAGCTTTTTCAATAGGGAAATAAGAAAAACGAATACTATTGGAGTAATGAAAGAGTCGAATAATTGACTAAATTTGCGTAATTATAAAACAAAACAATATGGCTTTAGAGATAACAGATGCTACTTTTGACGAAGTAGTTTTAAAAAGTGATAAACCCGTAGTGGTAGATTTTTGGGCAGCCTGGTGCGGTCCTTGTAGAATGGTAGGACCTATTATTGAGGAAGTAAGTACTGAATATGAAGGTAAAGCTGTAGTAGGGAAAGTTGATGTTGATACCAATCAGGAATTTGCTGCAAAATACGGAGTAAGAAATATTCCAACAGTTCTTGTATTCAAGGATGGAGAAATCGTGACAAGACAGGTTGGGGTATCTCCGAAAAAAGTATATACCGATGCTATTGAAGCGGTACTTTAAATAATAAAGAAACTTCAATTTTAAAAAAGGTTTAGCAATTGCTAAACCTTTTTTAGTTTATCTTGGTACTATGGATTTGCGGTCAGAATTACATAACGCACCTTTATTTCAAAACCTGGAATTATTGGCAAACCAAATAGTGGAAGGCTTTATCAGTGGAATCCATAAAAGCCCTTTTCACGGTTTTTCGGCAGAGTTTGCCGAACACAAAATTTATAATGCCGGGGAGAGTACCAAACATATAGACTGGAAGTTGTTTGCCAAAACGGACAAGCTTTATACAAAAAGGTATGAAGAAGAAACCAATCTCAGGTGCCATATGATCTTGGATAATTCGGCTTCTATGTACTACCCTGAAATTAAGAAGCTGTCCATTAATAATTTGAATAAAATTGGTTTTGGAGTGCTTGCCATTGCTGCTCTGATGAACATCCTTAAAAAGCAGCGAGATGCTGTGGGCCTAAGTGTGTTTTCGGATAACTATAGCTTCTACGCTTCTGAGAAGGGAAGCGAAAGACACCACCAAATGTTACTTGCCAAACTAAGCGAGATAAGCCTTGACAGTAAACCAGCCAAGCAGACGGAGATGTTTACCTATTTACATCAGATAGCCGAAAAGATCAAAAGACGAAGCCTTGTTTTCCTCTTTACAGATATGTTTCAGACTGCGACATCAGATAAAAAGTTATTTGATGCACTGCGGCATTTAAAATACAATAAACACGAGGTAGTGTTATTTCATTTGCTTGATAATGAAACCGAATTGCATTTTAATTTTGAGAATACTCCAAAAAGGTTTGTTGATGTAGAAACCGGCAGCCATATAGACCTCTATGCAGATACCATCAAAGAGGCTTATGAAGGCGGGATCAGTGAATATTTAAATGACTTAAAACTAAAATGTGCGCAGTATAAGATAAAATATGTGGAGGTAGATATCCGGCAACCTTTTACTAAAGTATTGAATACCTTTATGATCGAGCGACAGAATTTCTTGTAGCCTTAGTGGAATTTTAAATAAATTGTTTGTGGAATTCATTTAGCAACGTATATTTGCACCCACCTTCACTTCAGTAGAAGTTTTGGTTGACAAAACACGCTATAGAAAAGCAATGTAACAAGGTTTGAATCTGACTGTTGTCAGAGTCCGCCTGAGGCGGATAAAATCATTGGTCTGGTAGTTCAGTTGGTTAGAATACCTGCCTGTCACGCAGGGGGTCGCGGGTTCGAGTCCCGTCCAGACCGCAGAGAAGCAGAGCCCTTCACGAAAGTGAGGGGCTTTTTTATTGCACATTGCGAAAGCTTGCTTTCAAGCACGAAGAAATGGAGAAGAACCGCTGTTTGCGAAGCAGACAGGAGGGCTCGGGCACGCTTCTCCGCAGGACCACCCCCAAGCCGATTTTGATCCGCTGGAGTTTTAACGAAAGTGGAGAGAAATCAATCCCGTCCGGATTACAACACAACTCCTCAATCATTTGTTAATCAAAAGGTTGTGGTTTTTTGATTAAATATTTTCAACAAATACGCGAAACAAGTTTGTTTTACAAAAGAATTCTTTGAATATATTTAACTGATTACCTCAACAATCTAACCTTCATTTTCCGTTCAATAACCCAATTCATTTTCTTCTATACCAAAAATATGCTGTTCAGCCTGTAATAAGAAGTCTTTGGTTTATCATACATATAATTAGCGTAAAGTTGCACCGCCCATCTTTCCCCTTCTTCAATTTCTTCCTTTAACTTATAATGTGCTAACGGTTCTAGTGGAGATAATCTTTCGATTAGTTGTTGTTCATCAACCTTAGGTTTTCTATCCACATTTTTATTGCCCCCATTATATTTCCTTCTGCCCTCCGCCATAATCAAAAAAATCATTAATTATACTAGCCATTATAAAAACAGATTTTAGTCCAAACTGTTAAAAGGATGTGCTCACCTTATGACCTTTTTTGCTGTTTTAAGAAACTATGATTTAAGTTATAGTATTCAATTGAAAACAGTATCAATTTTGAAGGAATACTAAAACCATTTGATGTAACTTTCTTAATTACGA
>JABDPH010000327.1 GCA_013042925.1 Eudoraea sp. | reverse complement strand
AATGAGAAGGTTGTGTAACCTATGTTACATTCACCTAAAATTTTGGGCAATAATTTTATTACATCTAAAACAACAATGTGGATAGGCAAAGGTTTTTGGTCAAAAGCTGTGTATAATGATAAAAGTCATTCTTTTTTAGTCAGCAAAAAGTGAGTTTTGTAACCTTAGTTACTATAAAAGTGCTATTTGCTTAATACTTTTATGATGTGACTATGGAAAAATCACAAAAATTAAGTAAAAATGAAAATTGAACAGATTTATACAGGATGTTTAGCCCATGCAGCTTATTATTTAGAAAGTAAAGGAGAAGCTGCGATATTTGATCCATTGAGGGAGGTAGAGCCCTATATTATAAGGGCGAAGAAAGATAATGCTTCCATAAAGTATGTTTTTGAGACTCATTTTCATGCAGATTTTGTTAGCGGACATTTAGATTTAAAGAATAAAACCGGGGCAGAAATTATTTTTGGGCCTACAGCCAAACCCGGTTATGAAGCTACCGTTGCCAAAGACAATCAAATTTTTAAAGTTGGGGATTATAAGGTTAAAGTGATTCATACGCCAGGACATACTATGGAGAGCACGACCTACTTGTTAATTGATGAGAATGGAGAGGAGCATGGCATAATAACCGGTGATACACTATTTATTGGAGATGTTGGCAGACCAGATCTTGCCCAACATGTGATTTCTGAACTTACAGAGGAAAAATTGGCAGGACATTTATACGATTCACTTCGGAATAGAATAATGCCATTAGATGATAAATTAATTGTTTACCCTAATCATGGGGCGGGTTCTGCTTGTGGAAAAATGATGAGTAAAGAAACAAAGGATACTTTAGGGCATCAGAAAAAAGTGAACTATGCACTCAGAGCGAATATGACAAAAGATGAGTTTATAAAAGAACTGCTCACAGGCTTAACAACTCCTCCGGGTTATTTCCCACAGAATGTTTTAATGAATATTCAAGGGTATGAAAGCCTAGACACTATTAAGGAAAGAGGGGAAAAACCTTTGTCACCAGATGTTTTTGAAGTAGTCGCAAATGAAACTAATGCTTTAATGCTCGATACGCGTACACCACGTGACTTTGCAAAAGGGCACATTCCTAATAGTATAAATATAGGTCTGGACGGAAATTTTGCCCAGTGGGTTGGAGAAATGATACCTGATATAAAACAGGAAATTTTGTTAATCACCTATCCGGATAAGGAAGAAGAGACTATTACCAGACTTTCAAGAGTTGGTTATGACCATACTATTGGTTTCCTGGAGGGTGGATTTGACGCATGGCAAAAAGGGAAGAAGCAGGTTGAAAGAATTAAAAGGATTAATGCAGAACAGTTTGAAAAGGCATATTTTGGGGAAGGAGCACTAGCATTTGATGTAAGGAAAAAGAGTGAGTACGATTCAGAACATGTACAAGGGTCTATTAATATTCCTTTAAACGAATTAAATCAACACCTTTCTCAATTTCCAATGGATAAACCTTTTGTACTTTATTGTCAGGGTGGCTATAGAAGTATGATCGCTGCTTCTATTTTAATGCAAAGAGGCTGGGAAGATTTCGTTGATGTCTCTGATGGATTTGATGAAATTAAAAAAACAAAGGTTGAGAAATCGGATTATGAATGTCCGACAACCATGTTGTAGACGTTTGTTTTTAAAGTTTGTTTTGGTTGATTGTTACGGGAATGACCAAATTAGTTTTGGTCGTTCCCTTTCCTGCCAGAACTTTTATATTCAAAAATAAATATATATAAGAATGTCTTTATTTAAATCGCTATTCGGGTCAAAAACCGAACTATCAGATAAATTTGAACTATTAGAGGCCTCAAAATTTAAAGAGGCTATCTCGGACCCTAAAGTCCAGTTGGTTGATGTCAGGACAGCCAAAGAATATCAGCGGTGGCATATCGGAAAGGCTATTAATATAGATTTCTTTAATGCAGGAGATTTTCAAAAATCATTTGAAAAATTGCAAAAAGACAAACCTGTTTATCTTTATTGTCAGTCTGGTAACAGAAGTCAAAAGGCAGCAAGAAAACTTATCGATATGGGATTTGAAAAGATTTATGACCTTAAAGGAGGTATTTTAAGATGGCAATAGTGCTAAAATTAGTAAAGTAAATCAAGAGAAAATATGAAAGCATCGGTAATTGTTCAAAACCTTAAATGTGGTGGTTGCGCAAAAACAATCACCAGTAAGTTATCAGAAATGAATACTCTGTCAGACATCGATGTAGATACAGAAACGGCCGCTGTTCATTTTACCTGTGAAAATGTAGATGATGCTCTCTTGGTTAAGGATAAACTAAAAGCCCTGGGGTATCCTTCTATAGAATATCAAAATTCTGTTGCTGCCAAAGCACGATCATTTGTCAGTTGCGCTAGTGGCAAAATGTCGAAATAATGAAATACCTGTTATTAATTACCCTGTTTTTAGTCCTATCTTCTTGCAAGGATTCACCAAAATCAGCTATTCAGGACATTAATAAAACTTCCAAAACGCAATTATTAGCTGATCAATCTCATTTGGGTAAGGGATTACTTGAAAAAGAGTGCTACACCTGCCATAGTCCCAAAACCCCACATCAAGAATTGATTGCACCACCTATGATTGCAATTAAAAGGCATTATCTTAATGCAACTACTTCAAGGGATCAATTTGTAAAGGAGATTATGAACTGGGTAAAAAGCCCCAATAAGAAAAATTCCAAAATGCCGGGTGCATTGAATAAATTTGGAATAATGCCTTATCAGACGTTTCCTGATGAAACAATTTCTCAAATAGCAGAATATTTATACGACAATGAAATTGAAACTCCAGATTGGTTCCAAAATCGTATGGGTAGGGGAAAGGGTAAAGGAAAAGGACAGCGGAAAGCGAATGGCATGGAGAAATGCTCAGGAGATTGTATGGGTAATGCCAAAGGGAAGTGCAAACATATGCAGCAAGCAGCAATAGACACAATTGAGAAATTTAAGAAGTTAGGCAAGAAATACGCATCTGCTTCAAAAACGGCACTTGGCAAGAAGTTGATGGCAGCCATTGCAAAAAATGGCCCGGACGAAGCCGTTGAATTTTGTAATATTAATGCATTACCGTTAACAGATAGCTTGTCTTTAGCATATGGTGCTAAAATCAGACGTGTTACCGATAAGCCCAGAAATCCTTTGAATCAAGCAAATAAAAAAGAATTGACGCATATAGCCGACTTTAAAGAAAAGCTTGTATCAGGTGATGAAATGAGCCCGATCATGGATTTAGTTGACGGGCAGGTAAATTTCTATTCCCCTATTATTACAAACGCTATGTGTCTGCAATGTCATGGCAAGCCAGAGGCTCAGATTGCCACTCCTACCTTATCCGCATTGGATAAGCTTTATCCAAAAGATATGGCCCGCGAGTACCAGGAAAATGAGGTCCGGGGAATCTGGGCCATAAGTTTTGAGGGAACCTATTAAAAGGTAGTTGCCTTAATCTCCATCTTTTGTTTTCCCGAAGCCATATAAATTCTGATGTACAAAATCATGTGGGAACTTGTCGTCTCCAGGGAAACCAAGCTCAATGGTTCCGCTATCTTCTGGAACGTGATTAGTCTTAAATATATAGTCCCAGAGACTTAAACTGATACCGAAATTAATTCCATATTTACCTTCAGGTAAAGCCATTGCGTGATGATATAAATGCATTACCGGATTGTTTAAAATATACTTCAA
>JABDPH010000277.1 GCA_013042925.1 Eudoraea sp. | reverse complement strand
CCTTTGCTCTACCCGGTGGCCAGATTTTTATAACCTATGCACTATTCAAACAACTTAATGAAGCACAATTGGCTGGTGTACTCGGGCATGAAATTGGCCATGTAATAGGAAGGCATTCAGCTGAGCGAATTGCAGAAAGCAACTTCTGGAAAACCGTATCCATGGGTGCCAGTGTGGGTGCGGATGCCGGCAGCCTGGTAGGTAGTATTGGCCAAAATACACTATTAACAAATGGCCGTGAAGACGAACTTGAGAGTGACGATCTTGGGGTTTTGTTTATGATGCAAAGTGATTATGAACCGGAAGAAATGATCGGCGTAATGAAGGTTTTAAAAGCTTCAGCCGGGCCAAATAGAGTTCCGGAATTTCAAAGCACTCATCCGGATCCGGATAACAGAATTGAAAAAATACAGGAGTCTATAGAGAAATACGAGGATCAGACCGGATAAGATTTTTTGGGTTGTACTAGGCTGTCAATCTTTTTTTTGTATATTTGATTTACCTCCCAATCTGTTTTACGCCCCTAATTTAACCCTTATAGCTTTAATTTAAATGAAAACTATATGGGAACGCTATTGCATTTTAAAAGTCTTTATTTTGAGGCATTTGATGACTGTAAACCGGAATTTGTTGTAATACTTCTAAAAATTTATTCCTTTTTCTGCGTATTGATGTTATCTATGGCCATCTATGCTTTTTTCTATAGGGCTTTTACAGGATTCGAATTTTAGTTACTCTAATATTCGTTAACTCTTTTACAAGAACACTAATTATTTTAAACCAATCCAAACCAAAAACCCTGACAAATATGTCAGGGTTTTTTTTGATTGATGAATAAACTATTTTTCTAGATATTGTGGCCTTCCAAAACGGCAAGAGCTTCGGTTGCCTTAGAAAGTTTTGCTAACTTCTTGGCTGTATATCCCTTATCATTTTTTGTTGACAGGTTGGCTCCGTTTTGAATAAGTAATTCTAATATTTCTGCCTTGTTATATCTTGCAGCGAACATGGCAGGTGTCATACCCAAAGATTTTTGATTAACGTCTTCTCCAAGTTCAATTAATTTTTTTACGGTCTCAATGTCCCCTTTAAGAATGGCTTTGCAAAAGGAATTAATTTCCAGATTTTTTACATTAATAGTTGTTCCGTTAAGTTCATTAGTTGTTTTGTTCTCGGCATAAACGCCAGAAACAGCAAGTAAACATGCTGCTCCAAAAATCAGAATTGTTTTTTTCATGATAAATTGATTTTAATTGATGAATAGATTTTGATTATATTATTATAGACGCCACTTATTAGAAATTGTTTCAGTATTAACATATAAATAACTAAATTTTAACAACTAGGCTTTAATTGCAATTGAATATTTTGGATAATTAGATCTTCCCAAAAATTTTAAAAAAAGCCCGTAGGAATACTGGTAAACCATAGTAAATCAGTGTATTTTTGCTTACTCTTTAAATAAAGGACCATGAACAAAAAGGTAATCTTAATGATTTTGGATGGCTGGGGTAAATCTCCGGACCCAAAAGTTTCTGCTATTGAAAACGCGCATACACCTTTTATTGATTCGCTTTACAAACAATACCCTAACGCGAATCTACTCACAGACGGCATGAATGTTGGTCTTCCAACAGGGCAAATGGGTAATAGTGAAGTTGGTCATATGAACTTAGGGGCCGGGCGAATTGTTTATCAGGATCTGGCAAAAATTAATCTTGCTGTTGAAGAAAATACACTCAAAGAAGAAAAGGAACTTAAAAAGGCTTTCGAATACGCAAAAGCTCAAAATAAGGATGTACATTTTCTGGGTTTGGTAAGTAATGGAGGTGTTCATAGCCATATTGACCACCTAAAAGGTCTTATTGAGACCAGCGAGGGTTATGGTGTGAAAAATGCATTTATTCATGCTTTTACAGATGGAAGAGATGTTGATCCAAAAAGTGGAATTACCTTTTTGGAAGATCTGACAGATTTCTGCTCTGATAAAAATGCCAAATTAGCCTCCGTTATTGGCAGATACTACGCAATGGACAGAGATAAAAGATGGGAACGCGTTAAAATAGCATATGATTTAATGGTAAATGGGAAAGGAGAGACTTTTAACAGCATATCTGAAGCCATGAAAAAAAGCTATAATGAAGGTATAACTGATGAATTCATTAATCCAATAGCTATGGTTAATGAAACAGGGGAACCTTTGGCAAAAATTAAAGATGGTGATGTGGTAATCTTTTTCAATTTCAGGACAGACAGAGGCAGGGAACTGACTCAAGTGCTAAGTCAAAAAGATTTCCATGAACACAACATGCACAAATTAGATCTATACTATGTTACCCTTACAAATTATGATGATTCATTTGTTGGTGTGCATGTCGTTTATGATAAAGACAATATTGAGGAGACCTTAGGTGAAATCCTTGCCCAAAAAGGCAAAAAACAGATACGGATAGCAGAAACAGAAAAATATCCTCATGTCACATTTTTCTTTAACGGTGGAAGAGAAATCCCTTTTGAAGGGGAAGAACGAATATTATGTCCCTCACCCAAAGTTGCAACATATGACTTGAAACCTGAAATGAGCGCATATGAAATTAGAGATGCAATAATTCCAGAGTTGAATAAAGGGGAAGTGGACTTTGTATGCCTTAACTTCGCAAATCCGGATATGGTAGGACATACGGGGGATATGAATGCGGCAATAAAAGCCTGCGAAACAGTTGATGAATGTGCACAAGCCGTTATCAATGCAGGTTTGAAAAATGGATATTCCACTATAGTAATTGCAGATCACGGCAATTGCGACACAATGATTAATCCGGATGGCACTCCAAATACTGCACATACTACAAATCCGGTACCCTTAATCCTTGTTGATAAGGATATAAAACAAATAAATGACGGTGTGCTTGGAGATATTGCTCCAACAATTCTTGAATTAATGGGAATAGCTAAGCCGGCATTAATGACCCAGCACTCTTTGATCTAGGTCTAATCAACTAAATTTGTATCATGGTTGTGATTAAGACATTAGAAGAAATTGAACTACTTAGAGAGAGTGCTTTAGTGGTTTCTAAAACTTTAGGCATGCTGGCTGCCGAAATTAAGCCAGGGGTAGACGGGCTTTACCTTGATAAATTAGCAGAAGAATTTATTCGTGATCATGGTGCCGAGCCTGGTTTTCTGGGAATGTATGATTTTCCAAATACTTTAAACCTGAGCCCAAATGCACAGGTGGTACACGGTATTCCAAATAAAGAACCACTGAAGGATGGCGATATCATTTCCGTAGATTGCGGCGCTTTAAAAAACGGATTTTATGGAGACCATGCCTATACATTTGAAGTCGGAAATGTAGAAGAAGAAACTAAAAAGCTACTCAGGGTTACCAAGGAATCCCTTTATATAGGAATAAGGGAGTTTAAGGTGGGAAATCGTGTTGGTGATGTTGGCTTTGCAATTCAAAATTACTGTGAAAGTCATGGATATGGGGTTGTACGAGAACTCGTAGGACATGGTCTGGGAAAAAAGTTACATGAAGGACCTGAGATGCCCAATTATGGAAAACGTGGAAGAGGAAAGAAATTTGTTGACGGGATGGTAGTAGCCATTGAACCTATGATTAATATGGGTACCAGACGCATAAAACAACTTCGAGATGGTTGGACTATCCTCGCTGCCGATGGAAAACCGAGTGCCCATTTTGAACATAATGTAGCTCTTATAAATGGGAAACCCGAATTACTTTCAACATTTCAATATATTTACGACGCCCTTGGTATAACAAGCAATGAAGAAGATGAATTTAGGGTTAAAAAAATACAACTCTAATCAGATTAAGGATTTTGAAAAAACTATTCAAATATGTCCTCAATAAAATTCCCCGGCCATTACTAATTCAACTGAGTTACCTGGCGAGACCCATCTTGTCATTGACACTAAAAGGAGATAAGTACACAGACCCAATTGATGGCAGGCAATTCCAAAGTTTCCTTCCTTATGGATATGAAAACCCAAGGGAAAATGTTCTATCACCCTCTACCTTGTCTCTGGAAAGACATCGCCTTTTATGGTTATACCTTAAGAATGAAACTGATTTTTTCTCGGCACCTCACAAGGTCTTACACTTCGCACCAGAACAGGCTTTCTATAGAAGGTTTAAAAAATTAGAACATCTGGATTATACTACAACAGACCTGAACTCTCCGCTTGCTGATGTCAAAGCAGATATTTGTGCACTGCCCTTTAAGGACAATTCATTTGATGTGATTTTATGTAATCATGTACTGGAACATATTCCTGACGACAGAAAAGCACTCAGTGAACTCTATCGTGTTCTCAAACCCGCTGGGTGGGGTATTTTCCAAATACCCCAGGATTTAACTAGAGAGATCTCCTTTGAAGATAATTCTATTACAGATAAGAAAGAAAGGGCTAAAATTTTTGGACAATATGATCATGTTAGGGTTTATGGACGTGATTATTTTGACCGGTTAAAAGAGGCTGGATTTACAGTAAAAGCGGTCGACTATACCGCAACGATGACAGATTCTGAAATTGAAAAATACAGATTGGCAAAGGGAGAATTAATTCCATTGGTAACAAAATGATTAACGCACCACTAACTTTTTAAATCCGGGTGTCATAAATTCTGCAACCTCCCCATCCTTTTCCAGATAAATAATATATGCATCAAGCTCTTCATCCAAGTTGAGCAATTTTTTGGATTCGGCTAGTTCCATTGCCATCATTGCAGTGGCATAAGCATCAGCCCTGGCACAGTCATTTGCAATTACACTCACTGCCAGAATATTGGAATTTCTAGTATATCCTGTTTTAGGATCAATTGTATGAACATACTTTTGGCCGGTGATTGAATCTTTCCTGAACTTTCGATAATTACCGGATGAAGCCATAGCTTTGTCCGCGAGTTTTAGGGTGAGTTTTAATCTTCTGCCCTCCTCTATCTGCGGATCATCAATACCAACTATCCAGGACTTGTTTTTAATTTTATTTTCTCCTTTTGAAATGATCTCACCACCCACTTCAATTAAATAATTTTCAATATCTTTTTGATCTAAAAGTATTGCCAAACGGTCTATTGCATATCCCTTAGCAATTGCATTGAAGTCTATAAATATTCTTGGATCATTTTTAGTAATGGTCCCATCTGAATTTAATCGGACTTTATCCAAGCCTACGAATTGTAGAATACTGTCCACTTTTGAACTATCCATCTCCACAATATCTCCTGGTCCAAAGCCCCATGCATTAACCAGGGCACCTACGGTAGGATCAAAATATCCATTAGTATTGGAATAAACTTCTTGTGAAAGTTGAAATACTTCACGAAACATTTGATCTATTCGTACCGTTGTGTCTCCTTTATTGATTCTGGAAATATCTGAATCCGGAATATATGTGGACATTGAATGATTTATAACCTCAAAGACAGAATCTATTTCGCTCTTCAAATCAAGTTCCTTTTCAGTTAGATAAGTAATACTATATGATGTTCCCAAAGCTCCACCAAAGCTTACATTTTTTACATAGGCATCAGGTCCCAGCCTGCATGAAACAACAGCGGTAATGAAGAAAGAGAAAAATAGAAACCTGATACTAAACTTCAATAAGTCCATCATAATCGACTATGTAAGATTCATTTAAATAAACGGGTAGGTTTTGATCAATCGCGTTAGACAAGCCAACTCCGGCATAATAGGTTTTCGCTTCAAATTTGGAGGCCTGATGTTTAACTTTCATCATCAGTTCCTTGTCATACAATTTAATGTCATTTGGATAAGGAACATTTCGTACAACGATAAAATGCAGTTGTTTTTCTTTAAGACAAACGAACTGAGGGTTCTTCTTTGGTTTGCTGTTAACACCCATAAATTCATACCCTTCAGATTCAAGCTGCCTCCCTACAATATTCATGGCAAGATTGTGTAATTCTTGTCCCGTTAACGCTTTCATCTTATAACTTATTTATAAAAAAACCGATATTAATCAATATCGGTTTTAAGTTATATACTTTAAAATATTTTAACCACCAAAGTCATCAAAACGTATGTGTTCATCCGGGATACCAAAATCTTCGCCCATTTTTTGAACCGCCTTGTTCATTAGTGGTGGTCCGCAAAAATAGAGCTCAATATCTTCCGGGGATTCGTGATCATTCAAGTAATTATCAATAACACAATTATGGATAAATCCAACGAATCCATCACCTGGGGCATCCAGACTCTCCTTAACTTTCCAATTGTCCTCCTCTAAAGGTTCCGAGAGGGCCATGTAAAATTTAAAATTCGGGAATTCTTTTTCCAATTCCTTGAAATGTTCAATGTAGAACAATTCCCTTTTTGAACGTCCTCCATACCAGTAAGTAACCTTACGATTGGTTTTTAAAGTTTTGAATAGATGATATAAATGAGATCTCATTGGAGCCATCCCTGCACCACCTCCTACATATAACATCTCCGACTCTGATTCATTGATGAAAAACTCTCCATAGGGTCCGGAAATTGTTACTTTATCCCCCGGTTTTTGAGCAAATATATAGGAGGATGCAACCCCAGGATTTACATCCATCCAACCGTTCTTAGATCTGTCCCATGGTGGAGTGGCAATCCTAACATTCAACATTATTTCCCGGCCTTCCGCAGGGTAAGAAGCCATGGAATATGCTCGCTCAACCACCTCTGTATTTCTCATTGTCAAAGGCCAGAGGTTAAATTTATCCCACTCATTTTGAAACTTATCAGGTGTCTCATGTTCTTCAGGATGCGCAGTTATGTCTATGTCCGCATACTTTATTTCGCAGGGTGGGATCTCAATTTGAATATATCCTCCGGCTTTATAACCCATATCATCAGGTATTTCCACCACAAATTCCTTGATAAAAGAAGCTACATTGTAATTACGCACTACAGTTCCTTCCCACTTTTTAATACCAAATACTTCTTCAGGAATAGTTATTTCCATATCCTGCTTTACTTTTACCTGGCAGGCCAGTCTGGCCCCTTCAGTCAATTCTCTTTTGGAAAAATGAGGAGTTTCTGTGGGAAGTGCCTCGCCACCGCCGGATAACACATGGCACTCACATTGAATACAAGTTCCCCCACCACCGCAAGCTGAAGGAAGAAATACTTTTTGATTCCCCAAAGTAGCAAGTAAAGAACTTCCGGAGGCTACTTCTATCTTTTTTTCTCCATTAATTGTAATTGTTACCGGGCCTGAAGGAGAAAGCTTTTCTTTTGTAAAAAGTAAAAGTGTCACCAGCAGTAACAACAATATCATAAAAGCAATAACCGTAATTGTTATGGTCCCAAAGGTGCTTGTAGCTAATATCATTCCTCTTCTATTATTAAATCGTTATAAGAAATCTCTTTCTCATCTATTTCTTCTTCAACTTCAACTATTACCTTGTTCTCTTCAATCTTTTCAGCTGTAGTTTCTTCTACCGCTGCCGGCGCTTCATCCCCTCCGGTAAGCATCCCACCAAAACTTTGAAAACCTATTCCCATTAAACCGGTAATGATGAAAGTAATTCCAAGGCCTCTCAATGGTGCAGGAACATTTGAATACCTAATCTTTTCCCGAATAGCCGCGATTGCTAAAATGGCCAAAAACCATCCTATTCCCGAACTAACCCCGTAATTAAAAGCTAATCCCAATGTTTCAATTTCCCTTGACTGCATAAACAGAGATCCGCCCAAAATAGCACAGTTAACCGCAATTAAGGGTAAAAATATTCCAAGGGAATTGTATAAAGCAGGTGAAAATTTTTCAACAACAATTTCTACCAATTGCACCATAGTTGCTATGGTAGCTATAAAAAGAATAAATGATAAAAAACTCAAATTATAATCGGCGTACTCAGGGCCTAACCACACAAGGGCACCATCTCTCAGGAGATATTGATCCAATAACCAATTAAGTGGCACTGTAACTGCCAATACAAATATAACGGCGGCTCCCAATCCCACTGCAGTGGCTACTTTTTTAGACACAGCCAAATACGAGCACATCCCCAAGAACACGGCGAAGACCATGTTGTCTATAAAGATGGATTTAAAAAATAATTCAATATGTTCTAACATAATACTCTTTTAAAAGTAAATTAGTTTTCTTCAATAAGCGCTCTGTTTTTGGAGCGTTGTACCCAGATAATTATCCCAACAACAATTAAAGCAGCCGGGGGAATAATCATAAATCCGTTATTCTCATAGCCAGTAGCATACAATCCTGTTTTAGCTACCGGATCTCCAAAAACCTTAAATCCAAATAAAGTTCCTGAGCCCAATAACTCTCTGAAAAAGCCTACTATTATAAGGATTATTCCATATCCCAGAGCATTTCCAATACCATCTAAAAAAGCCTTCCAGGGACCATTACCCAAAGCAAAGGCTTCAAACCTACCCATAATGATGCAGTTTGTAATAATTAAACCAACAAAAACAGATAGTGTCTTACTCAATTCATAGGCAAAAGCCTTAAGAACCTGATCAACGATAATTACTAATGTCGCCACAACTATTAGTTGAACTATAATCCTAATCTTAGTAGGTATGATATTTCTCAAAAGAGAAATAACGACATTTCCTACTCCTAATACAAAAAGAACAGAAATGGCCATAACTACAGAGGCTTGCAATTCTGCGGTAATAGCTAGTGCAGAACAAATACCAAGAACCTGGATTGTAATTGGATTGTTATCCGCAAGTGGGTCTAAAATCAGGTTTGTGTCTTTCTTTGAAAGTAATGCCATTTCTAATTAACTCTAATTGTTTCTAAATAGTCCTTATATAAATTTATGCTCTCCCTAATCATAGCCGAAACCCCATTACCTGTTATTGTGGCTCCCGCAAGGGCATCTACCTCGTTGTCGTCCTTTATGTTATTAACCGGATCATTATTACCTTTCGCCACAGCAATGCCTTTCAGCTGATTATTATTCAATACCGATTCCCCGATAAAATCATCCATGAAATAACGCTGTTTTATATTAGCCCCAAGACCTGGTGTTTCTGCTTTATGATCAAAATAAACCCCCTGGACAACCATATTCTCATTCAGTGCTATAAATCCCCAAATGGCGTCCCACAGCCCTTTACCGTACATAGGTATGATGTAATATTTATTTCCTTCTTTTTCTCCTATAAAAACCGGGAGCTCTGCAGACTCTCCTTTTTTGATAGCAGCTATTTGCTTTTTAAGGTCAATAAGGTAGGCCTCATCTTTATTTGTTACCTGATCCCCATTTATTACCAGTTGCTCAGTGATATATTTTGAAAATTCAGTTTCTACTCTATCTGTAGGTACGAAATTAACGCTGCCCTCATTCTTATTTTCATTGACACCCATGGCATAGAGAATATTCTGCTGCTTTTCAAATCTCTCATTCTCCTCAATTTTGCCACTTAGAGCAGAGGCCAGATATGCAAGGACAGATCCAACAACAATAACCATTATAGCGGCAAAGACTATGGTGTAACTATTATTTTCTTTATTAAATGCCATAATTAAATCGTTTCTACCTTAAGTTCTTCGGCTTTCCCATCAGTGCTTTTAGGGAAAATAGTTGCTTGCTTCATGCGCTTCATCCTTCTTCTGATATTACCCTTAATAACATAATGATCAATAGTCGGTGCAAATACATTCATCAACAGTATTGCAAGGAACACGCCTTCGGGATAAGCAGGGTTAAATACTCGTATCATCACCGAGATAAAGCCTATGAGAAATCCGTAAATCCATTTGCCCTTATTGGTTTGAGATCCGGTTACGGGGTCTGTGGCCATATACACAATACCAAATGCCAGGCCTCCTACCAATAGGTGTTTCCAGAAATCAAAGCTCATCAATCCGTAAAAAGTACTTCTTTCACCAATCCAGCCCAAATCAACTATCCCATTAAAGATAAGGCCCATAACCAAAGAACCGGCTACCGCACTTACCATAATTCGCCAGCTCGCTATTTTACTGAAAATCAGGAATAGTCCACCGAGTAATATTAAAAATACCGAGGTCTCTCCTACTGAACCGGGAATAAACCCAAAAAACATATCAGAAACTGAATAAGAAAATTCGCTTGTATTGTTCTGAGCGAGATATCCCAGAATAGTTTCACCTGAAATGGCATCTGCTGTACCTGCACGTTCAACAGCACCGTGGACCCAGACTTTATCTCCACTCATCCATGTGGGGTACGCAAAAAACAAAAAAGCCCTAATAGTCAGTGCAGGATTTAATATATTCATTCCCGTTCCTCCAAAAACTTCTTTGCCTATAACTACACCAAACACAACGGCTACAGCTAACATCCACAGGGGAGTATCTACGGGAACTATTAATGGCACCAGCATCCCTGTTACGAGATAACCTTCTTCTACTTCATGACCTTTAATGACAGCAAAAATAAATTCAATTAGTAATCCTACACCGTATGAAACGATAACCAGAGGCATAACCAATACAAATCCCAACCAGAAGTTATCCCAGGTAAGAAAATGTTCCATAACCGAAAAATTTTCCGGAAAACCGTTTATTGCCGAATAATGTTGATATCCCGTATTAAAAAATGAAAACAACAGCACAGGAATCAGCGCCATAATCACGGTATTCATTGTGCGCTTTAAATCGTCTACCGCTCTTATATGAGATCCAGTATGTGTGGTTTCATCAGGAGAAAACAAAAATGTATGAAAGGCATTGAAGGCAGGAGCCATCTTTTTACCCCTGTACCTGTGTTTCAAAATATGCAATCTCTTCTTAAAGGTCAATCTTTTATTGCTCATTTTTATCCTATTTCTTTTTGTAATAAATCCAATCCTTCCCGAATTATCTTTTGATGAGGTTGTTTGGAAATACAAATAAATTCAGTCAATGAAAAATCCTCAGGAATAACCTCATATAATCCAAGTTGTTCCATTTCATCCAAATCTTTAACCATACAAGCTTTTAATAGCTGAAGCGGATAAATATCTAAAGGAAATACCTCCTCATACATCCCGGTTACTACAAATGCTCTGTGTTCTCCATTTGTATTTGTATCTAGATCATATTTCTTTTTAGGTTGCAACCATGAAAATGTTAGTGCTCTGGTAGATGATATTTTATCAAATACTGGTTTGTTCCAACCAAAAAATTCGTAATCATCTCCTTCAGGGATAACACTTACCGTATTGTTATAAAAACCGAGAAATCCATCCGGACTCGTTTTTTTACCTGTAAGGACATCTCCGTTAATCACACGAAATTTTTCCTCTTTCACGCCACTGGCGTATAAAAATGTGGCTATCTCCGCACCTATTTTTGTTGTAAAATACTTTGGAGACTTCACAGATGAACCGGCAAGTGCAATAGTGCGCTGTGCATTAAATTTGCCTGTTAACAGTAACTCACCAATTATTACAAGATCCTGGGGAGTAACAGTCCAAACTAGTTCGCCCTTATTTATTGGATCTAATTTGTTTATTTGGGTGCCCACCAATCCAGCCGGATGTGGTCCGGATACTTTATGTAATTCTATATCTTCGAGATTGGTAAAAGGAGAATTGGACCCCTTGCCAACTGAAACATGAACCTTACCAGGTGTAAGTTTAGATAAAGCAGTTAAGGCCGCCTGAAGTTCTTTTTCCTTTCCTGTTAGGGTATAATTCAAGTCAGCAGCCAATGGAGCAGTAGCATATGCCGAAACAAAGATTGCCTTGGGAGTAGCTGTAGGATCCGCGACTACATCATAGGGGCGTTGCTTTATAAAAGGCCAGCACCCCGATTTAAGAAGTACAGCCTTAATTTCTTCTGAATCGGCTCCTGGTCCTGGTGAGGAGAGTTCCAGATACTCCTGAGACTTATCTGCAAGAATTTTAATAGTAAGTATTCTTCTGCGCGCTCCTCTGGTAATTTCAATTAATTCTCCACTTACAGGAGAAGCGAAAAGCATGTCCTGATTGTCTTTACTGTAAAACAAGGGTTCTCCTGCCTTTACCTCTGCCCCATGTTTAACTAACATCTTGGGCATTATTCCATGAAAATCCAGGAGATTGATGGCGTAAACATTACTTAGAACTGCTTTCGATGTATTTTGTTCTGCAACACCGACAAGATTAATGTCCAGGCCTTTCTTGATCCTAATGTCTTTAGACATAAATTGTAAACATTTAGTTTAACAAAATTTCGACCAAAAATAGTACTTATGACACTGTTTTCATAATTATTGACTATAATTTTGGGCATTACACCGATATGACTTTTTTCGGTATGCATTTTGTTTACCTTTACCCCAAATACAGGCCAAAAATGCGTTTATTTGTTAAACAAATATTTTTCTTTTTCCTTACCACCCAATTGTATTCACAGATACAGGAAGAGGTAAATCCACCTGAAAATATAAAGACTATTATTTTTAAAGGACCAACTGAAGATCAGTTCCCTATAATTAAATTGGGAGATCCGATTTATCTCGAGTTTGATGATTTAACTGCCAGCGAGCAAGACTATTATTTCAAAATTGTTTATTGCAATTATGACTGGACCCCTTCTGAACTATTAAAGTCGCAATATCTTAGAGGAGCAGATAACCAAAGGATCATTAATTACACAAACAGTTATAATACATTGGAGGCCTATTCTAATTATCAATTGACAATTCCCAATAAAGTCGTTAGTCTTAAAGTCAGCGGCAATTATATGCTTGAAGTTTATAATGCTTATAACGAACTTCAATTTTCAAGAAGATTCGTGGTTTACAGGGATTTAGCCCAGGTTGCTGCCACTACCAGAAATTCCAGAAATTTTGATTTACTAAATCAGAAGCAATCAGTACAATTTACAATTACTCCATTCAATCTTCAACTTGTCAATCCTATTAAGGAGGTGAAAATTGCCATAATTCAAAATTATCAATGGTCTAATGTCATCACAAATGTACCACCCCAATTTACTTTGGGTAATTCACTTGCTTATAAATATGATGTTGAAACCAGCTTCTTTGGCGGGAATGAATTCCTGAATTTTGACACTAGTGATTTACGGGCACCTACTTCTTCAATTTCCCGAATTGAATATGATGATCTTTACAATCATTATCTTTTTACAGACGACTATAGATATGATAAGGCATATACCTACTTTCCCGATATTAATGGTGATTTTGTAATTCGAACTTTACAGGGTGAAGATCCATCCAGGGAATCAGAATATACAATGATTCATTTCAGTCTCCCCTATACTATGGACATTGGATTAAATGAGATTTACGTATATGGAAAATTCAATAATTATGCCCTTGAGGAAGAGAATAAAATGATTTACAATTCCGAAACAGGAAATATGGAGGCAGTAATAAAATTCAAACAAGGTTTTTACAATTATAAATATGTACTTAAAAATGAGGATGGCGAAATTGACCTTAATAAAGTTTGTGGCAATTTTAATTTCACGGAAAACAATTACTTAATACTCGTTTATTACAGAAATTTTGGTGATTTATATGATAGTATAATTGGAATAGGGACTACAAACTCAGAGAACATTACCAACTAAGTACTTTTGTAAAGTATTGTTTTTTAACTATTTAGTGCATTTTAAAAAAACAATTTCCTGATATTTAAATCGAATTATTACAATAATTTTCATAACATTGGGTTTAAATCTATATACTTAAAATTCTGAGGATTGGGATAAATGATTCTTCGCAATAAAAATTCGTATCCAAAAATCTGTTTTGAGATTATTGAGCAGTTAAGAGAAAAACTCCCCAATTATCTTTCCTATCATTCTATAGATCATATTATAGATGTCGCCAACGTTTGTGACAACTATATTGCATATTACAACATCCCTGTAGAAATAGCTAATCTCTTGCGTATAGCTGCAATCTGCCATGATTATGGTTTTACAGAATCTACCCTAGATCATGAAGAGCGTGGTATTGTTGCTTTACAAGGATTGTTAACTCCAATTCTTAAAAAAGAGGAAGTTGAGACAATAAATGGAATGATAAGGGCCACGAAGGTGCCACAGGAACCAAAGACCTTTTACGAAGAAATTTTAGCGGATGCCGATTTAGATTACCTGGGAAGAAAAGACTATGATGAAATTAGTGCTAAACTATTCAAAGAATATATGCATTTGGGGGTCGTTTCCAATAAAATTGAGTGGTTAGACTTACAAATTTCGTTCCTGGAAAATCATAAATTTCATACTGATTTTGCTAAAAAGAATCGTGAGAAGTTAAAAAGTAAAAAGATAAAGGAACTTAAATCTCTTCGATTAGCGGCCAATTTGAAATAATATTTAATATTACCTTCAATAGGGTTTGAATGATATTCTATATCAACTACAACCCGGCAACCCCGCAAATACCTGTCATTTAAGGGTGTAAAAGCCAGAAATTCATCAGAAAAAAACATACATACACCGATAATCTAATCTTAAGTTTTCATTATCACTTCCTATTATCTATCTTGGGCACCTCAAGTATATTTATAGTTTTATTATTTATCAGAGGTGAGTGGCTAAAAGCTTGGATTTTCTCACTGGAAGTATAATGTTTAAAGAAGATTTATTCTTTGGCTTCATAATTAAAACTATTGTTAAATAGAGCAGGCCTAATTCGTTTTTTTATATTTTAGCATTTATAACGGATAAGCTACTCGCAGAGAGAAGTACCGTTATTTAATAGTATGAAAAAGATGATTACACAAGTAACTAAAGGCATAAAAATTTCAGTAAATACTAGTTTTGAAGGTACTTTCTTTAAAAACTATAAAATGCATTTTGCTTTTGGTTATAC
>JABDPH010000321.1 GCA_013042925.1 Eudoraea sp. | reverse complement strand
AGCTTGTAAACTCTGCTTTATCATGGACTGAAAAAATTCCTCTAAGCTTAACCAATTCTTCAGCTTCCTTAAATCCGGAATAAATCGGGCCAATAATTACCGGAATTCCAAACACAGCAGGTTCGAGAGTATTATGAAGCCCCCCTGTTGTAAATGCCCCACCTACGTAGGCAATTTGGGCATAACTGTAAATTTTGGTCAATAGTCCAATAGTATCTACAATAATAACTTCAGCGTCTGCCAGAGGGTTTTCCGATATTTCTGATAATAAAACCGTTCGCTTTTTAATTTGTTGCCGAAGTCGGGCAATTTCTTTTGGAACAATAGTATGAGGTGCAATAACGTATTTCATTTTATGAGAAGCCGCATTAATATAGGCTACCAATAGCTCTTCATCCTCAGGCCAGGTGCTGCCCATTATAAAACATGGGTAATTTTGGGTAAAATTATCCATAAATTCCAGCGAATTATTTTGCTGTAAAATTTCAGAAACCCGATCAAATCGTGTATCACCAGTTATAGTACTATTATTCAGACCAATAGAATTCAATAATTTTTCCGATTCCAAATCCTGTATAAAGAAGTGCGAGAACTTTTCTAATGCATTTCTCATAAATCCGCCGTACCATTTAAAATAAATCTGATCAGGTTTAAAAATTGCGGAAATAAGAAGTATGGGAATACTACCATTATTAAGTTCTTTTAACATATTTGGCCAGATTTCATACTTTATAAAAATGGCGATTTTTGGTTGTAATAGTTTAATAAACCTCTTTGCATTCTTAGCTGTATCCAGTGGGAGATAGGTTACCAAATCGGCTGTTTTCCTTTGCTTTATTACTTGATAACCCGATGGCGAAAAAAATGAGACAACAATTTTGAACGTGGGATATTCTGCTTTTAATTTTTCTACGATTGGCAAGCCTTGTTCATACTCCCCGAGTGAGGCAGTATGCACCCAGATAGTCGAATCCTTATCATTGATATGCTTTTTTAACTCCGTAAAAACCTTCTTTCTGCCTTTGACAAAAAGGTTGACTTTAGGGCTGAAAAATGCAATTATATGTAAGAAGAAGGAGGTAACATATATTGCTAAATTATATAGGATAAACACGTACTGCGAATTTGCAGCTAAAATACGCTTCTTTGTTAAATTTCATTGGCAGGGGTTGCTTATTTTTGTAATATTGTTCACTCAACAAGCGCTTATGAAAAAGCTACAAATGGTGGACCTTATTGGTCAGTACCAGGGGATTAAAAAGCAGGTAGATGAATCCATAGCACAGATATTAAATTCTGCAGCTTTTATAAATGGCCCCGAAGTGCATGCCTTTCAAAAAGATTTGGAAGATTATTTACAGGTAAAGCATGTAATACCATGTGCTAATGGCACAGATGCACTTCAAATTGCTATGATGGGTCTGGAGCTTCAGCCGGGTGATGAGGTTATTACAGCAGACTTTACCTTTGCTGCAACAGTTGAAGTAATAGCTTTACTAAGGTTGACACCGGTATTGGTAGATGTTGAACCCGATACCTTTAATATTGACCCTATTGCAATTGAAAAGGCGATAACTTCAAAAACCAAGGCCATAGTTCCTGTTCATCTTTTCGGGCAGTGCGCAAATATGGAGGCAATTATGGATATTGCCGATAGACACGGTCTTTTTGTTATAGAGGATAATGCGCAGGCTATAGGGGCTAATTATACCTATAAGAACGGAAAAAAGAAAAAAGCCGGCACAATTGGAGATGTGGCCTCTACCTCATTTTTTCCTTCCAAAAATCTGGGTTGCTACGGAGATGGAGGTGCAATATTTACAGATGATGACGAACTGGCGCATACAATAAGAGGGATTGTAAATCACGGAATGTATACCCGTTACCATCATGATGTCGTTGGTGTAAATTCCAGGTTAGATACTATCCAGGCAGCTGTTTTGAGGGCTAAACTGCCACATCTTGACGATTATTGCAGCAGGCGTAGAGAGGCTGCCCGTAAATATATGAATGCGTTCCGCGGACATGATTTTATTATTTTACCCAAAACAGGGATCAGTTGTTCGGGGTTTTGTGAAGACTGCGATTGTCACGTATTC
>JABDPH010000317.1 GCA_013042925.1 Eudoraea sp. | reverse complement strand
AAAACTAAAAAAGCAGATGTCCCCACCTGCTTTTATAAACTAACTCAAACTACATAAATAAGAACGTTTCCTTTTTAAAGGCTGCCCAAAAATACATGGCATATTCAATCCTGACGTTAAATTAATTGAAAGAATAGGTTACCATTTGTTCTTTTAAATACCTAGTAAAAAGAAGACCTCAATCATATGTTCTTTATCCTCCAATCTAAGATGTTTTCTATTGCTTCAATATTGGCTCTAGTCAATGTAAGTTCAGCGGCTTTAGCAGTTTCCTGAATCTGCTCGGGGTTCCGGGCACCTACAATTGCCGAGGTCATTTCTTTGTTTCGCAGCACCCAGGCGAGGGAAAGCTGAGAGAGTGAAACATTTACTTCAATCGCTATCTGATTTAGTCGCTCTATTGTTTCAAGATTGATGCTGAGCTGTGGTTCAGTAAAAAACGGATTTCTGCTACGCCAATCCGAGTCGGGTAAGGCCATTGCTCTTTCCCTGGTAAATTTTCCTGTGAGCAATCCCGCCTGCATAGGGCTGTATGCAATAATACCAATCTGGTTTGTGCTACAATAAGACATGATTTCTTCCTCAATTTCACGACGGAACATGCTGTAAGGAGGTTGTAGAGAAGCTATTGGATGTATGGCCTGAGCCCTTTTAAGCTGTTCCAGGTTAAAATTAGAAACGCCCGCATAACGTACTTTCCCCTGTTTAACAAGTTGCGCCATAGCAGCCCATCCTTCCTCAATCTCTTCATCAGGTTCCGGCCAGTGTATCTGATACAGATCAATTGTTTCTATATCCAAACGCTTCAGGCTTGCCTCTACTTCTCGTCTTATGCTTTTTGCCTTGAGTGATTTTCCAATTTCGCGGCTGTCGCCCTCCCATACTCGTCCGCATTTGGTAGCAACGATTACTTCATCCCTGATTCCTTTGATCGCCCTGCCCACGACTTCTTCAGCATGGCCATGTCCATAGATAGCAGCCGTATCTATCCAGTTAATGCCAAGGTCCAGAGCCGTGTGAATAGCATTTTTAGATGCGTTATCTTCCTGGGGGCCCCAGCCAAACTTCCAATCTCCGCCACCCATAGCCCAGGTACCTAATCCAATGGTTGTAAGATGAAGCTCGGAATAACCTAATTTGCGTGTCTGCATAACAATATTTTGAGATCTTATAAAGATACTCAACATCCCTTATAAATCATACGGAATCAATCCTATCTTTTAGACTATGGTTAGGTATGTTTAAAACCCAAAGTTGTATCTTTATTAGTTCATCATCTAAATAATTCAAAATTCAAACTATGGATAATTCAGGGAATACCTTAATTGGATTAATTGCTGGTGCGGCCATAGGTGTTGCACTTGGTGTATTATTTGCGCCTGAAAAAGGAGAGGTTACACGAAAAAGATTGGCTGAAGAAGCTGAAGCCGCGAAAGCAAATCTTTCTGAAACCGCAAATGATCTAAAAGAACGAGTTGAGGATGCGCTTGCCTCGGAATCGGAAACGTTGGAAAGCCGTATGGAAGGACTGCTTTCAGTTGTGAGCTATAAAGCAGACGATGTTATTTCTGCTTTGGAGAAAAAATTAGCTGAATTAAAAGCCAGGAACAAAAAATTACAGAAATCTTCATAATGAGTATACTAGAATCACTTAATCAGACTTCTAACAAAGCCATGAATCTTGGCGAGGAGTATATCAGTAAATCACAAGAGTATTACGAACTTAAAGTATTTCAGCAACTTACGGCAACTACCAGTATGTTTTGCAAGGCTGCAATATTAGGTAGCCTTGGGTTTTTAGTAATTATTTTATTGATCGTCGCCACCACTTTGGCTATAAACAACCTTGTAGGTAATATGATATATGCCTGTTTAATTAGTGCGGGAATTTTATGTTTGTTAGGAGCCATTATTTATGCGCTTAGGTTTCGAATAGAAAACCTGATTGTTAAAAGTATGTCTAAACAATATTTTAATTAAATGAAGCAGTATAACAGTCTTAAAGAAATTAACCACGACCTGAAAAGGCTTAGTCTGGAAAGGCAGATTGCCTGGGAGGAAATGAAGGGCCTTAAAGAGGATTTTAAAGAGAGTATACAACCCCATAATTTGTTTGCGCCTATTTTATCCTGGGCAAAACAATATGGTATTCTTTATCTTATTCGTTTACTATTTACAAAGAAGAAATAAGAATTATCGCCTTTTTACTCCCAATGGGTGGTTTAACTATTGTATAGGTCTTCCTTTAGTATTTGGCCTTTCAAATTCCTTTGGTTTGCCTGGCGCTGTTTATTAGTTACAATTAGAGAATCGGTTTTATATCAGCATTATGAAACGTATTATTTATCTGTTATTCCTTTGTCTTCTCTTCACTACCTCCTGTAAAGAGAAAAAATCTGAAATAATTGAGCCAAAAACTGAACTGAACAATTGGCAACCTTTGTTTAACGGTACCGACCTGGATGGATGGACCATGAGAATTATAGGTTATCCTTTAGGAGAAAATTTCGGGAACACATTCAGGGTTTCGGATGGTATTTTAAATGTTCGCTATGACGCTTATGGCGACGACTTTGATAACAGGTTTGGAGCTTTATATTTTAATGAGAAATTAGCTAACTACAGGTTGAAGGTAGAGTATAGATTTGTTGGAGAAACTGCTCCAGGGGCTCCTGAATGGGGGTTTAGAGATAGTGGTGTTCAATTTCATTCTCAGTCTCCGGCATCACTAAACCCGGACCAACCATTTCCTGTTTCCCTGGAATACAACCTGCATGGGGGCAATGGAACTGACGAAAGACCGGTAGGAGCGGTTTGTGCGAACGGCATGTTTGTAGAGCACAACGGACAAAAAAATTCTGCTTATTGTACCCCTCCTTCCGCACAAAAAACTTTTCACGGAGATCAATGGGTAACCCTGGAAATTGATGTAAAAGAGAATTTTATAACCCACTATGTCAATGGGGAAGAGATATTGAATTACGCCAACCCAACTTTTAACCCTGAACATGAGATTGCCAAAACTCTTATGG
>JABDPH010000275.1 GCA_013042925.1 Eudoraea sp. | reverse complement strand
TATCGCATGCGCATCATCGTATCCTGAAAGTATTTAATTGCCATATTCAATTCATCGTACTCCTGTTCCACCGCCATCATGAATATCATTCCAATATTGGCTCCTACGGAAAAGTTTGCTGCCTGATTACCTATAACAAGCCCTTGAAAATCCTTTTCGGCCAGGTCTACAGCTTTATTTAAACCCGCTAATACATCTCCGCCAATAGTATTCATCTTGGATTGGAATTCTACATTCAGAATGCCATCACCAAGATCTTCTATGACTACTCCACTATTCTTAAAAACTTCATTAGATTTTCTTATGTTATCCAAAATAATGAAAGCATCCTGCCCCGGCACTTTAGCCATGGTTTTCCGGGGAATATCATAAAAATAGGTGGCCCCATCTTTTACACTGTAGAATGAAGAGGCCCCAGAGTCCGTAAGTTCCTTAATCCATGCCGCAGGGCTATGACCCTCATCTGCCATCAATTTAAGCCCGTTTTCCAAACCAATAGCATCCCATATCTGAAAAGGCCCATGTTCCCAACCAAAACCGGCTTTCATGGCGTCATCAATTTTATATAATTCATCGGTTATCTCGGGGATGCGGTGCGAAACGTAAGCAAAAAGTGCAGCGAAGCTTTTGCGGTAAAAGTCACCTGCTTTATCCTTACCGTCAACTAAAACTTTAAAACGATCAATAACTTTGTCTATGGGTTTGGTACTTTCCAGTGTAGCGAAATTCGCTCTCTTTTTTGACCTGTAATCCATGGTATCCAGATCAAGGCTAAGAATTTCACTTTTTCCTTCTTTGGACTTTACCTTTTTATAGAAGCCCTGGCCGGTTTTACTTCCCAGCCATTTGTTTTCCGACATGGTCTTTATAAATTCCGGCAACTTAAATAATTCATGCCGTTCATCATCTTTGCAATTTTCGTAGATTCCGTTTGCCACATGTACCAATGTGTCGAGCCCTACCACATCTACGGTTCTGAACGTTGCAGATTTTGGTCTGCCAATTACCGGCCCGGTTAGCTTATCTATTTCTTCAACTGTGAGCCCGAGCTCTTTAACCATGTGAAATAAGCTTTGAATGCTAAAAATTCCAATTCTATTACCAATAAAAGCGGGTGTATCCTTTGCAACTACGGATGTTTTACCAAGAAATTTTTCGCCATAACTATTTAAGAAGTCCAGTACATCTGGTTTCGTCTTTGGGCCTGGAATAATTTCAAAAAGTTTAAGATAGCGAGCGGGATTAAAGAAATGAGTACCGCAAAAGTGTTCCTGAAAATCATCACTTCTCCCTTCGCTCATAAATTTAATAGGAATACCAGAGGTGTTCGAGGTGATAAGTGTACCGGGACTTCGATGTTTTTCAAGGTTTTCAAAAACCGTTTTCTTAATGTCCAGGCGTTCCACAACAACCTCAATAATCCAATCAACCTTTCCTACTTCGGAAATATCATCTTCAAGATTTCCCGTTGTAATTCTGCCGGCGAATTTTGAATGATAAATAGGTGATGGTTTGGATTTTAATGCAGCACCTAAAGAATCGTTGACAATTCTATTTCTTACAACCTTGTCTTTAAGTGTAAGCCCTTTCGATTTTTCTTTTTCATTAAGTTCCCTGGGAACAATATCTAATAGCAAGACTTCAACTCCAATATTTGCAAAGTGACAGGCAATTCCGCTGCCCATAATACCGGAACCTATGACAGCTACTTTTTTAATATGCTTATTCATTGATGGTGATTATTATTTAGTTTAGTGTTCCTAGTGTATATTTTTTTCTCGGAAATTAGACCGTTTATTGTTTCCATAACCTTAAAGAAGTTGTTCAGTTCCTCCTCACTAACATTCTGCCTTACTACTTCATTAAACCGTAAAACAACGTCTTTGGAATCTTCACGTTTTTCAAGACCAAAAGGGGTGAGATATATTAGAACGCCGCGGCCATCCTCCGGATTGGGTTTCCTTGTAATTAGCCCTTTTTCCTCCATGCTCTTTAGTATACGGGATAAGCTGGTGGCCTCCATTCCCATTTTGGGACCAAGCGATGTAGAAGGTGTGCCGGTTTTTGGATCTATACTCAACAGCGTAAAACCAACGGCCATTGTTGTTCCAAAATTTTTGGCTTCCTCATTGTACATTCTGGCAACGGATTGCCAGGTAGCACGTAAGGCATAATCTATCGTAATATCCTTCATGAAATCTTTAATTGTTCCTCAAAGATATAAAAATTTATTATGCATGCATAATAAATTTTAAAGAATAGCCTGTCGCTTTTAAAAAATAAAATTAGAAAAATTGAGTAATTCTTCTCAGAGTGAGACAGAGGATTTGCTACTCAAGACCATATATCTGGTTGTAGAGGTCTTTATACTTTTCTTTAATAATCTTTCGGCGAAGTTTCATAGTAGGAGTGAGGTGGCCTTTGTCTACGCTCCAAACATCAGGGGTAAGTCTAAATTGTTTTATTTTTTCCCATTTAGCAAATTTTTCATTGGCATGATCAACTTCCTCTTGAAATCTGGACAGAACTTTTGGATTAACTACACTTTCGGCATTGGTTCCCAGTTTTATATTATGTCTGATAGCCCATTCTTCCAAAAATTCATAGTTCGGTTGAATAAGCGCTGAGGGCATTTTTTCACCTTCCCCTACAACCATAATCTGTTCAATAAATCTGGATTGCTTAAATCTGTTTTCCAATACCTGAGGTGCTACATATTTCCCACCTGAGGTTTTAAACATTTCTTTTTTGCGATCTGTAATCCTGAGGAAACCATCTGCATCTAGTTCGCCGATATCACCGGTGTGGAAAAAGCCCTCCTTTAGTACTTCTGCGCTTTTCTCAGCATCTCTGTAATAGCCCATCATTACCTGTGGCCCTTTTACACAAATCTCACCATCTGCCTCAATTTTAACTTCAGTGCGCCCTATAGGTTTACCTACGCTACCTATCTTGAAACCATTATTTCGCATATCATTAACCGAGATAACAGGTGATGTTTCTGTGAGCCCATAGCCTTCCATAAGCCCCATTTCAGCTGCGTTAAAGATTCTTGCCAATCTGGGTTGTAAAGCTGCACTTCCCGATGCAATGAGGTCAAGATTTCCTCCAAGACCTGCTTTCCATTTACTAAAAATTAATTTACGGGCCAGATTAAGTTGTTTTTCATACCACCATCCGTTTTGGCCATAAGGTTCGTATCTGAGTCCAACTTTTACCGCCCAAAAAAATAGAAATTTCTTAATCCCTTTTAAGTCCGCTCCTTTCGCAATTATCTTGTCGTAGACCTTTTCAATTAGTCTGGGAACTGCGGTCATTACATGGGGTTCAACTTCTTTTAGGTTTTCACTAATTGTTTCCAATGATTCAGCAAAATAGATAGAAACACCCCTATACTGATACAAATACATTAGCATTCGTTCATAAATATGACAAACCGGCAAGAAACTAAGAGCTTTTACTGCGCCGTCTTCAATGGGTAATCTGAATGAACTTTCCAGAGTATTGCTCACAATGTTATTATGGGATAGCATAACTCCTTTTGGCCTTCCTGTGGTACCAGAAGTATAAATTAATGTGGCCAGGTCTTCAGGTTTTACGGCGTCCTTAAGCTTTTCAACTTCAACCTGATTGGACTCGTCTTTACCTAGTTCCAATATTTCTTTCCAGTTCTTGCAGTTCCCGAGTTCATCAAAGGAGTATATTTCCTTTAATGATGGAACTTTAGATTTTACTGCCTTTACCTTTTCATAAACTTCACTGCAAGAGACAAAGCAGTAAACACATTCAGAATGGTTAAGCACATAAGCATAATCCTCTTCAGATATTGTTGGATAAATAGGTACATTCTGCGCTCCCAATTGCAAAATCCCTATATCCATTATATTCCATTCAGTCCTATTGGTCATGGAAATCAATGCAATCTTGTCATTGGGTTTTACTCCTAACCGCAATAACGCCCTACTCACAGCATTAGCCTTGTCAACATAATCTTGAGTAGATGTGGCAACCCACTTTCCATCATATTTGGTATTAAGGGATTTGTCGAGGTTAAATTTTTCCAATTGATAATATGGGAAATCAAAAAGACGGGTTATATTTTGCATACTAAGTTTCTGAATCGTAATTGCAAAATAAGAAAAGGGAATGGTATTATAAAGCAGTATTGCTAAAAAAAGACCTTAATATTTTATAATCTGACAATAAAATGTATTCTTAAAGGATAAGGCTATAATTTAGCCTAAATGAAGTTTCATACCCTCATGCGATGCAATAAAGCCTAGTTTTTCATAAAATTTTAAGGCTGATTTTCTTTTTTTATCTGTTGTAAGTTGCACTACATGTGCTCCTTTTTGTTTGGAGCGTTCTATGGCCCATTCTATAAGTTCCTGTCCAATTCCTTTATTCCTGTAATTTTGATGAACCCTTACTGCTTCTATCTGCGCTCTTATTCCACCCTGGTAGGTTAAATATTGTATAAAACTTAGTTGTAATGTGCCTATTACGGAACCAGATTTGCTTGTCATTACCACCAACTCCTGATTTTGGTCCGAATTAATCTTATCAAATGCTTTTAAATACAGCTCCGGTAAATGTGTTTTGACATCTTCCCTTAACCTGCCTAATTCGTCATTAGCTAAGAGTGCTACGATTGCAGATAAATCAGCTTGTTTGGCCCTGCGAATAATCATACTCCCTAGTTTTGATTCTCAATCCATTTTCTGGCATTCATAAACGCCTCTAACCAAGGTGATATATGATCCTTTCTATCCTTGGGGTAATAGGCCCAGTTCCATTGAAAAATAGAACGTTCTATATGCGGCATGGTCACTAAATGCCTTCCGGTTTTGTCGCACATCATAGCGGTATTATAATCGCTTCCATTGGGATTGGAAGGATAGTCAGCATAACCATATTTAGCCACAATATTATAATCCTCTTCTTCCAATGGAAGACTAAACTTCCCTTCTCCATGTGATATCCATACACCCAGTGTAGTTCCTGAAAGTGATGAAAGCATAACTGAATTGTTAGGTTCAATTTTTACCGAAGTGAAGCTGCTTTCATGCTTATGTGAATCATTAAAGGTCATTTTACCGTGAACTTCATGTTCAGGATTCACTAATTCTAACTCCATAAAGAGTTGACACCCGTTGCATATTCCAACTGATAAGGTATCTTTCCTCTCAAAAAAGTTTAGCAGTGATTGTCTTGCTTTTTCATTGTATTTAAAAGCACCTGCCCAGCCCTTGGCACTGCCCAAAACATCAGAATTTGAAAAACCACCTACAGCCCCTATGAATTGTATGTCTTCCAGAGATTCACGGCCTGCAATAAGATCTGTCATGTGCACATCCTTGACATCAAATCCGGCAAGGTACATTGCATTGGCCATTTCACGTTCAGAATTACTTCCTTTTTCTCTTAAAATGGCCGCCTTCGGACGGGGTCCGTTTTCCGTTCCTCTTTCAGGTTGATGATTTTGAAAATATTGAGGGAAGTTAAAAATCAGAGGTTGTGTCTTGTAGTTTTCATATCTTGATTTTGCAAGATTATCAGCAGTTTGCTTATCGTCTAAGAGATAAGATGTTTTATACCAGATATCCCGTAAACGGTCAATATTAAAAGTTAATTGAACTTCCTGATTTTTAAGGCTCAATTCCGGTTGCGGGATAACTTCTCCTATTTTCTTAAAAACTATTCCCGCCTTCGCCATTTTAGATTCCACAGAATCATCTTTCGATTGAAAGACCAGTCCTGAATTTTCAGAAAACAAAAGTTTTATAGTGTCTTTTTCCCCCAGCTCACTTAAATCAAGAGATGCGCCTAAATTTGTATCTGCAAAGCACATTTCTAAAAGTGTAGTTATCAATCCTCCTGAAGATACATCATGGCCAGCGACAATTTGTCCGGCCTTTATCAATTCCTGAAAGGTGTTAAATAGATTTACCACATAAGCAGATTCTTTTATTGAAGGGGCTTTATCACCAATTCTATTGAGGATTTGAGCAAAAGAAGACCCGCCTAGTTCATATGCATCCTGAGAGATGTTTACATAGTAAATATTGCCGGCATTACTTTGAAATACAGGTTCTACTACCTTAGTAATATCCGAGCAATTTGCCGCTGCTGAAATTATAACGGTTCCCGGAGCAATAACTTCTTCATCCGTATATTTTTGTTTCATGGATAATGAATCCTTGCCCGTGGGTACATTGATCCCAAGTTCAATAGCAAAGTCTGATATTGCTTTAACGGCTTCATACAACCTGGCATCTTCTCCTTCATTTCTGCAGGGCCACATCCAGTTAGCAGAGAGCGCAACGGATTTTAATCCGTCTTTCAGAGGAGCCCAGACAATATTTGAAAGGGCTTCGGCAATACTGTTCCTGCTACCCGCTATCGGATCAATTAATCCGCTTATAGGGGAATGACCAATTGAAGTCGCAATACCTTCTTTGCCCTTAAAATCCAGAGCCATCACACCACAATTATTCAGGGGTAATTGCAAAGGTCCGGCACATTGTTGTTTGGCTACCTTGCCACCAACACATCGGTCTACTTTGTTTGTTAACCAATCCTTACAGCCAACGGCTTCGAGTTGTAGCACTTGTTCCAGATAGTCTTGAATAAATTCTATGTTATAAGCTGTTTCCTGATACTTCCTGTCCACAGTAATATCATCCATGATCGTTTTAGGAGAGCTGCCAAACATATCGGAAAGTTCAAGATCCATTGGCTTAATTCCTTTTGTTTCCGATTCAAAGGTGAACCTATTGTCGCCTGTAACATCCCCAACATCATAAATAGGAGAGCGTTCCCTGTCGGCAATTCTATGCAATAAATCTATATTTTCAGTACCCATAACAAGCCCCATCCGTTCCTGAGATTCATTACCTATAATTTCCTTGGCAGAAAGTGTAGGGTCACCAATAGGGAGCTTGTCCAGATCAATTTTACCACCAGTCTCTTCCACTAATTCGGACAAACAGTTTAAATGTCCGCCGGCACCGTGATCATGAATAGAAACTATAGGATTCTCCTTGCTTTCTACAAGACCCCGTATTGCATTGGCAGCGCGTTTTTGCATTTCCGGGTTAGACCGTTGTACAGCATTTAATTCTATGGCGGAACTAAATTCACCAGTATCGGCACTTGAAACCGCAGCGCCACCCATTCCTATCCGGTAATTATCACCTCCAAGTATCACTATCTTATCTCCTTTTTTAGGTGTGCCTTTCAAAGCCTGGTCTGCTTTGCCATAGCCTATGCCCCCGGCAAGCATAATAACCTTATCATATCCCAATTTTCTGGAATGCTCTTCATGTTCAAAGGTCAACAAGGATCCTGATATTAAAGGTTGGCCAAATTTGTTGCCAAAATCAGAAGCTCCGTTGGATGCTTTAATAAGAATATCCATTGGAGTTTGGTATAACCAGGGTCTTTCCTGCATTCCATTTTCCCAAGACCTGTTTTTTTGAAGGCGTGAATATGAGGTCATATATACTGCTGTTCCGGCCACGGGCAGTGAGCCTTTTCCTCCTGCCAATCGATCTCGAATCTCACCCCCTGAACCCGTCGCTGCTCCATTAAAAGGCTCTACAGTCGTTGGAAAGTTGTGGGTTTCAGCTTTTAGTGAAATAACAGATTCGAACTCACTTTCCTTGTAATAGTCTGGTTTATCAGAAGTTTCCGGAGCGAATTGAACAACTTTAGGACCTTTTACAAAAGCCACATTGTCTTTATATGCCGATACAATTTCATTCGGATTTTCCTGAGCTGTTTTCTTTATTAACTTAAAAAGTGAGGATGGCATTTCTTTTCCATCAATAACAAAGGTTCCGTTAAAAATTTTATGCCTGCAATGTTCAGAATTTACCTGACTGAAACCAAAAACCTCAGAATCTGTTAAATACCGGCCTATTTTTTTTGATAAGCCTTCCAGATATTCTACTTCATCCGGACTCAGCGCCAACCCTTCTTCTTTATTGTATTTGGAAATATTATCGATTTCAAGGATAGGATGTGGTTCCACCTCAATAGTATAGATATCCTGATTTAATCCGTTGTATTTCTGTGAAAGCATCGGATCAAAATCTACATTGTCTTCATCCACGGAATTAAATTCTTCTATTCTGATTATACCAGTAATACCCATATTTTGCGTGATTTCGGTAGCATTTGTACTCCAGGGAGTGATCATAGCGGCCCGAGGTCCAACAAAAAAGGCGTCTATAGACGCCACATTTAAATAGGGTTGATTTCCAAATAACCACCCAAGTTTCTCAATGTCTTTTTTGGAAAGCGCTTGGTTAGTTTGTACTGCGAATACTTTTGTGCTGAGGTCTCCAAAGAAATGAATCATGGAACGTTTTACATATTAGGATTACCAAAGCACAAATTTACATTATTAATACCGTTTTTTTAAGAGAAGAGTAAACAGTTTTCAAACGGAATTGTTCATTACTTTCGAACCAATCTTGCCATATAAAATCCATCAAATCCACTTTCGGAAGCATAAATGTTAACTTCTTTTTCCAGGGAGAATACTTTTCCCTCATCAGAATCCAAAAATTGTTTCACCTGCTCTTTATTCTCCTGTGGTAAAACAGAGCAGGTAACATAAATAAGTTTGCCATTTTCTTTGACCATTTTACTGTAGGTTCTCAATATTTCCTGCTGAACTTTCGTAATCTTAGCCAGAAATTCAGGCTGTAATTTCCACTTGGCATCCGGATTGCGTCTTAGTACCCCCAGACCTGTGCAAGGAGCGTCTATAAGGACTCTATCTGCACTGGA
>JABDPH010000305.1 GCA_013042925.1 Eudoraea sp. | reverse complement strand
TTCTCATTTGAATATTTCCAGAACATGGTATAGAGATACGGAAGAAGCTGGTACCTTAATTCAATAAACTTCCTGACTATACCGGTTACTTCCTTATCAAATGACCAGGGCTCCTGATCGCCGTGGTCTCCACTGGAGTGCACCCTAAAAAATGGATGAAAGACACCTAATTGAATCCATCTGGCAAAAAGTTCTCCATTTGGCTGCTCTGCAAATCCTCCAATGTCTGACCCAACAAAGGACATTCCGCTCATACACATTCTTTGAACCTGTACATTCGCAATCCAAAGGTGTTCCCAGGTAGCAACATTGTCTCCGGTCCAGGTAGAGCAGAAACGCTGCGCTCCGGCATATGCTGCCCTTGTTATCACAAAAGGCCGTTTTGGATAAACGTATTTTTTTACGCCTTCAAAAGTTGCCCTTACCATTTGAGTACCATAAATATTATGAGCCTTTCTATGACTACATGGATGGCCATCAAAATCATGTCTGGTATCTAATGGTGCCGTTTTAGAAGGAACTTCCATTATCGCAGGTTCATTCATATCATTCCATACTGCATGCGCTCCTGTTTCTGACATGAGCTCTTTATAGAGGCCAGCCCACCATTTCCTGACTGCTGGATTTGTAAAATCTGGAAAGCTGCATTCTCCCGGCCAGACTTTACCTCTCATTAAGGGTCCATCTCCCCTTTTACAGAAATAATCATTTTTCAAGGCTTCCTGGTATACCCAATAATCCTTATCAACTTTAATTCCCGGATCTATCATGACCACTGTTTTAAAACCGTCTTCAGATAAATCCTGTATCATAGCCTTGGGATCAGGAAATTTTTTCTTATCCCATGTGAAACAACGAAATCCATCCATATAGTCTATATCCAGATAGATAGCATCACATGGTATTTTAAGTGACCTGAATTTTGCAGCAATTTTTTTAACATTGCTCTCAGGAAAGTAACTCCATTTAGATTGATGAAAGCCCAATGCCCAAAGGGGCGGGATTTCGGGTGTGCCAGTTAAATCAGTGTAGGCCCTGACTACTTTGGACATGGCAGGGCCATAAAAGAAGTAATAATTCATTTCTCCTCCATCTGCCCAAAAACTGGTTATATTCCTTCTTTCATGTGCAAAATCAAAATTAGTTCTAAAGGTATTGTCAAAGAATATTCCATAAGCAATATCGTTATGAAGGCCAACATAAAAGGGAATTGCCTTATACAAAGGATCCTGATCCTTGCTATAGGCATAAGAATCTGTTACCCAATTGCTTACCCTTTTACCTTTTAAGTTTGAATGGGTAGCTTTATCACCCATACCATAAAAACTTTCAGCAGTCTGGGTGATTTTACTCATCTTCACCGAATTACCACCATATTCGTAATTCTCCTCCCAGTGAAAACCGAGTTCATCCTCATTTATGATATTCCCTTCTAAGTCTGAAATTTGGGTTCTCATGGTTTTTTTATCTACCAGAACCGTAATCTTCGAAGTAGAAATTAGATATTCCGTTTTTGTTTCTGTGGACTCAAGCTTATTATAACCCCTACTGGCATCCGGACTTATTGCATAGGAAAAATCTGGTTGAAAAACCTCTTCCGTGGCATATCTGAATCGAATAGCGCTGTTTCGAAGCACCGTTATTTCAAGAATTACCCCATTCTCCGAAGTAAAATAAAATTTATCGGTGTCACGCTTAAATTTAATTATATGATTGGGATATAAATTGCCTTTGTATTCTAATTCTGTATTGGTAATCATAAAGGGTGATTTAAAAGACCCACAAAAAAAAGACTTTAACTTTTAAAAGAAAAACGATATTACAGTCATTTATGAACTACAACGTTATAGTTGACTATATTTATTTGAAAATTACCATCCCAAGTGGTGGAATTGTAATCTCAATAGAAGTTTTATGACCATGCCATGGAGTTTTGGAGACTTTTATTCCGGTATTTTTACTTCCGCTTCCACCATATTTTTTCGCATCACTATTAAAAACCTCTTTCAAAGGCCCCTTTTTGGGGATTCCTACCCTGTATCCTTCTCTAGGTACCGGCGTGAAGTTACAGGCTACAATCAGGTCGTTTTTAGGATCGTGTCCACGGCGAATATATGTTAGTACAGAATTCTCATAATCTCCATAATCTATCCACTGAAATCCTTCAGTGCTGAACTGTTTTTCATAAAGGGCAGGTGATGAACGATAAAGCTTATTTAAGTCTTTTACCAGCTCCTGAATCCCTAGGTGAAAATCATATTCCAACAAATGCCAATCAAGACTATGCTGATAATTCCACTCAGAAGACTGCCCAAACTCTGCACCCATAAATAAGAGGTTAGTACCCGGATGCGTAAACATATATCCGTAGAGCAATCTTAAGTTTGCAAATCTTTGCCACTCATCGCCCGGCATTTTATATAATAAAGACTGTTTTCCATAAACTACCTCATCATGCGAAAAAGGCAACATGAAGTTTTCGGTAAATGCATAGGTCAT
>JABDPH010000304.1 GCA_013042925.1 Eudoraea sp. | reverse complement strand
CCATACCTAAAAGATACGCATGGCAGATTTCCTCCCTCAGAAAGTATTGCTTATAAGAATAATTTTTTGCGATTACCTGTTGTAGATATTTGGGCATACAAATTTCTGGATAAGCTTAAAGAACGATTTCCTGCTATAGATAGTAAAGAACGTAAGTTTCGGTATACTTCTATTATTGATGTTACTTCTTCACACTGTTTTGCACACAGAGGGCCTATGAGGAGCATAGCAGGCTTTTTATATGACCTTGGTACTTTTAAATTGAAACGTGTGGCACAGCGCACTTCTGTGTGGTTAAAGATTAGAAAAGATCCTTATAATAACTACGAAAGCCTTATAGAAATTCATAAGAAATTTCAAATAAAAAGTATATTCTTCTTTCAGTTCGCCAATTATTCAACCTATGATAAAAATGTGTCACCCGAAAACAATAATTTCAAATACCTCATTAAATCTGTTGCAGACTATAGCTTAGTGTCCCTGGCAGCTTCATATAGTTCTTTTAGGGATATTGAATTATTAAAAGAAGAGAAAAAGAGGCTATCGAACGTTGTAAACAGACCAATAAACAATTCAAGAATGAGATATAACAGGGTAGATATTCCTCATACCTACAGAAACCTTGTGGAAGCAGAATTTACAGATGATTTTACTATGGGATACACTCATGAAATGGGTTTTAAAGCTGGCACATGTACGCCCTTTAATTTTTATGATATTACTATGGAAGAACAGCAACCCATAAAAGTACACCCATTCGCTATTCATGACTATGCCTTACTTAATTCCTATTCTGAAGATGAAGCACTTGAAAAAATTCAGATTTATTACGATCAGGTAAAAAAGGTTAATGGTCACTTTATAACTATATTCTCCAATGAGTTATTAGGCGGAGATCAGGAAATAAACTGGTTAAATTTGTACCATAAAATAATTCAAAAGTATCATGTATAGTCAAGATATTTCAGATATATTTTTTGATTTGGACCATACACTATGGGATTTTGAAAAAAATTCAGCATTGACATTCGAAAAAATATTTGCCGAAGCGGAATTAGAAGTAAATCTCTCCAAATTCCTGGAAGTTTATGTACCACTGAATCTCGAATTTTGGAAATTATATCGTGAAGATAAAATTAAGAAACCGGAATTACGCTTTCAAAGACTAAAAATAACTTTTGATGAGATAGGATACGAAATAAAGGATGAAGTTATAGATATACTATCGGCAGAATATATTACTAACCTTGCTGCATATAATAACCTGTTACCTTATACTGTTGAGATACTAAATTATTTAAAACCCAAATACAAACTACATATAATTACGAATGGATTTGAAGAAGTACAGACCAGAAAATTGGTAAACTCAAATATTTTCGGATATTTTAACCAGGTTATTAATTCTGAAATGGCAGGAGTAAAAAAACCAAATCCCGTAATTTTCGAACTTGCACTTCAAAAGGCAAATGCTAAGGCCAACAGGTCAATAATGGTAGGCGATAATATTGAGGCAGATATACTTGGGGCGAAAGCAGTAGGATTTCATGCCTTACATTTTAATGCTCATAATGATCCGAAACATGAACATTGTGTCATGATTCATAATTTACGTGAAATAAAAAACTATTTATAGAGTTATATAGGGGAGAATAATATAGGAGGCAATACCTAATTAGGTGGTAAAGTAAATAATAACCATTTTAAAACTGGTATAAAGCAATGAAATATATCCCAAAATCTATACTTGCGATTCTTTTTTGCACGGTAATCTTTAGTTCCTGCGCGGAAAAACAGGATTTTGATCAATTAGATAATCTCGACATTATTCCAACCGCGGAAGCTAGCATTCTTTATGTTGAAACCCCTGAGTATATAATTAATCAGCTAAATGGGGTAAATTTTTATTCCCAGATATTTAATTTCGATGCTTTTAGCGAAGAGTTTGTTGCTGACAATGTCCTCGATGGATTTATTACTTATGAAGTTGAAAATACAACAAGCAAACCTCTCGATATAACTTTCGAATTCTTAGATGAGGCAGGGAATGTTTTGGATTCTGAAAATTTTATGGTTAATGCAGCTCCTACCGCAATATTAACCAGAGAAATTGCTTATGGACCCGCCGGTAGAAGCCTGG
>JABDPH010000302.1 GCA_013042925.1 Eudoraea sp. | reverse complement strand
CAATATAGCGATCTGAAACGGTATCTATGTATTCATCAGTCATTTGAGGTAAAATCTGGCCTTCCAGTCCTTGAAAACCATTACTTATAAGCCATTGGCGTACAAATTCCTTAGAAAGTTGTTTTTGACCTTCCCCCCTGCTCTGCCTTTCTTCATAACCATCTGCATAAAAATATCGCGAAGAATCAGGGGTGTGAATTTCATCAATCAACAGAATTTTACCTGCTTTATTTTTCCCAAATTCGTATTTGGTATCCACAAGAAGTAACCCTCGCTTTTTTGCAATCTCGGCACCTCTTTGGAACAAGGCTTTTGTGTAATTTTCGAGTATTTCGTAATCCTCCGCAGATACAATTCCCCGCTTTATAATATCTTCTTTGGAAATATCCTCATCGTGGTCGCCCTCCTCGGCCTTTGTGGCAGGGGTAATGATAGGTTCACTAAAACGGTCATTTTCAATCATCCCATCAGGCATTGGAACACCGCAGAGTATTCTTTTTCCCGCTTTATACTCCCTGGCTGCATGCCCGGAGAGATATCCGCGTATAACCATTTCTACTTTAAATGGCTCACATGCCTGTCCTACAGCTACATTTGGATCAGGAGTGGCAACTAACCAATTTGGAACTATGTCTGAGGTGGCCTCCATCATTTTAGTTGCAATCTGGTTTAGTATCTGACCTTTGTAGGGTATTCCTTTGGGCATAACTACATCAAATGCCGAAAGTCTATCCGTTGCTATCATTATCAATATATCATTTTTTAGATGATATACTTCCCTAACTTTTCCCTTGTAAACCCCTATCTGGTCAGGAAAGCTAAAATTAGTGGTCATGATTGTCTTTGCCATTGATCTCTTCTAGTTTTGATGCTCTATATTTTTATAAGCATCTATAACCTTCTTCACAAGCTTATGGCGTATAACATCCTTATCGTCCAAATAAATGATCTGGATGCCCGGGACACTTTTAAGTATAAGTAGTGCTTCTTTAAGTCCGGAGATTACCCTTCTTGGTAAATCTATTTGTCCGGGATCACCGGTAATTAGAAATTTGGCATTCTTTCCCATACGGGTAAGAAACATCTTCATTTGGGCGTGAGTAGTATTCTGAGCCTCATCAAGGATTACAAATGCATGATCTAAAGTTCTCCCACGCATAAAAGCCAGTGGCGCAATTTGTATTGTACCGTTTTCAATGTAATGAATAAGCTTTTCACCGGGTATCATATCACGCAGGGCATCATAGAGAGGCTGCATATAAGGATCCAGTTTTTCTTTCAGATCCCCTGGTAAAAAGCCCAGGTTTTCTCCTGCCTCAACAGCAGGCCTGGTTAAAATAATCCTTTTCACCTCTTTATTTTTCAATGCTCTCACTGCCAATGCTACCCCGGTATATGTTTTACCTGTACCGGCAGGGCCTATGGCAAATACAAGATCGTTTTTTTCAGTAGAATCAACTAATTTTCTTTGGTTAGGGGTAATTGCTTTAATATAACGTCCATTAACACCATGAACAATAATTTCTCCGCTACTTGCTGAAGTTTCGTATTCTCCCTTACCGTTACTTGCCAGCACTCTCTCAATTACGTTTTCATCGAGTGTATTATACTTTGCAAAATGCGCTGTAAGCATATGAAACCTCTTATCAAACTCATCTAGCAGGGGTTCATCACCATAGACTTTGATTTTGCTTCCTCTTGCTACTATTTTTAATTTGGGGAAATACTTTTTTAAAAGATTAATGTTTTCGTTTTGATGTCCAAAGAATTCCCTTGGACTAATGGCGGTAAGTTCTAAATTAAGTTCGTTCAAAGAATAGTTTTATTTAATTATTGAGTACCATGAGATAAATTTCTGTAGGCTGTTTTTTTCATGTAATTTTGTGCAACAAACTTAAGTAAAAATCGGTTTGAATAGTTAAAAAAATATCAACAGTGCTGCATGGCAATCATCACTTTAACTACAGATTTTGGACATAAAGACCATTTTGTAGGGGCCCTTAAGGGGACAATTTATAAGGAGCTCTCGGATGCTAAAATTGTTGATATCACACATGCCGTAAGCCCTTTCAACATACAGGAATGTGCTTATATCCTTAAAAATTCTTATAAAGCTTTTCCTGAAGGAACCGTTCATATTGTTGGTGTAGATTCTGAACCTACCATTGAAAACCAGCACATTGCTGTCCTGGTAGACAATCATTATTTTATAAGTGCTAACAACGGGGTTATTAGTCTTATAACCTCGGAGATAGAACCTGAAAAAGTTGTAGAAATAAATATTCCAAACCCAATAGTTGGATCCTTTCCGGTACTCGATATATTCGTAAAAGTTGCCTGTCATATTGTGCGTGGAGGTAAGCTGGAAGTTGTTGGGAAATCATTTGATGACCTAAAAGAGCTTAAAGAATTTGCTCCAAGAATAACAAACGAAGGCAAAACAATAGTTGGAAGTGTGATTTATATAGACAACTACGGAAATGTAATCACCAATATTCAAAAAAGCCTGTTTGAGGCCTACAGGAATGGCAGAAAATTTGAAATTAATGCCAGGAACAGAAAAATAAATCAAATTCATAACAGGTACAGCGATATCATAAATTTCGACCTCAGCAAAAACCAGCGCAAGGGTCCCGGAGATCTGTTGGCACTTTTCAATTCGTCAGACTACCTGGAACTGGCAATCTATAAAAGCGATCTTAATACTGTTGGTGGGGCCTCTACCCTATTGGGTTTGGATTACAGAGATACCATTATGATAAACTTTTTATAAATGTTGATACGCATCGTAAAGTTGACTTTAAAAAGGGAAAATATTGCTAGTTTTGAGCAGATTTTTGAAGAAACCAAAGACTTTATCCGAAATTTTAAAGGTTGCCTTTCTTTGGAACTTTACCAGGACAGAAAGCAGCCAAATATCTTCTTCACCTACAGCAAATGGGAAAAAGAAGAAAACCTGGATGATTATAGAAAATCTGAATTCTTTAGAAATGTGTGGGGAAAAACAAAATTACTATTTGAAGACAAGCCCGAAGCCTGGAGTGTGAACAGAATTAAATCAGTACAATAGCCTATGCTAGCCATATTTAAAAGAGAAGTTCTTTCATTCTTTATGACCCCTGTTGGTTATTTAATTATTGGCTTTTTCCTTGTGCTCAATGGTTTATTTTTATGGGTATTCAAGGGGGATTTTAATATTTTTGAATACGGTTTTGCAGATTTAGGTAATTTTTTTCTTCTAACTCCCTGGGTGTTTTTATTCCTAATCCCTGCGATAACAATGAAGAGCTTTTCTGAGGAAAAGAAAGCAGGTACCTTAGAATTACTATTTATAAAACCATTGAGTTTAAGAGAGACTGTTTATGGTAAATTTTTTGGGGCATTATTCCTTGTGCTAATAGCACTTGTTCCAACACTGCTCTATGGTGTTTGTATTTCGCAATTAGGCATTACTGAAAGTAATTTGGATTGGGGGCTTATCTATGGGTCTTATTTTGGATTGTTTTTCTTAGCTATGAGCTACACAGCTATAGGTGTTTTCACCTCTACATTAACTGAAAATCAAATCGTAGCTTTTATCCTTGCTTTGGTAATATGTTTTATGTTTTATTATGGCTTCGAAGGAGTTTCAACACTTTTAAATGATGGTGAGATTGCGCAATTCGTAATATCCCTGGGAATGAAATCGCATTTTGAAGGCATTTCAAGAGGTATTTTGGACAGCAGGGATTTAATTTATTTTCTTAGTCTGTCCGTCTTGTTTTTATTCTTTGCTATCGTTCAATTAAAAAACCATTCCAGGTAATGAAACAAAACAAGTTACTTACGATTGGTTTAGCGGTGCTTGGAATTATATTGATAAATGTAATTGCAAGTTTCATTTATGCAAGAATAGATCTTACTGAAGATAAACGATATACCCTTTCTGAACAGGCATCAAAAGCAGTAGGCGCTTTTAATTCTGTTATCGTGGTTGATGTACTCCTTGAA
>JABDPH010000299.1 GCA_013042925.1 Eudoraea sp. | reverse complement strand
CATTTTGTAATACTTTCCATACAGATCACAACAGACATGCAGTCTTCCTTTTATCGATAAAATACATAAGTTGATCGTACACGACAAAAAACATCTCTTTCACAACAAAAAATAAATTAGGCGCATTAATACGTCTAATTTCGTCGTTAAATCAATCATATGGGTGAAAAGCTGTTCAGGTATTCAAATTAATATCAAAGACAGATCTTCATATTTCCCAAGCCATTGAACTAATGAATACAAAATTATTACGGCCTATTCTTGCTATACTAATTCTAATAACAATTGGGGTACGCGCGCATTGGAATGAATCAATAAGGGAATTTACATCGGCAGATGTCATAACCTATCATGAAGATAGCGCTAAACCTGATAATGAAGTTATTAAGACCACAACACCTAATACAGATGTTGAGTTTAAACGTGTAGCCAGAGAATATGGCATTCCTTCAAGGATTGTAAAGGATTTTTCAGTTGCACAAAACGGTTACTATATTATAGCCGGAGTTTACGGAGATCGAAAAAACGCTGATAAATTTGCCAATAAATTAAAGCCTAAGGGTTTAAATCCATTTATTATTACACATCCGGTCAGTAAATTAAACTATGTTTCTCTGGCCCAGTTTGAGAATTGGAAACAAGCCATAAACTCGTGTTCTAACGAAATGAATGGCAAATATAATTCTGAAGTCTGGATTATGAATATTCAGGGCAGTTCATCGGCAAAAACCACTAGCAAAGCTGTTCTCGAAAAGAAGGCATCAAAAGAAAATAACCTCAATACTTCCAAGGAATTTATACAAGCAGCAAAGGAGAATAAAATTGCCGCCAGAATAGTCCCCCGTTTTAAGGGTCTGAAGAACGGTTATTACATCGTTGCAGGGGTATTTGGTGATGTTCAAAACGTAAAATCTTTCCAGAAGAAACTAAATAAAAGAAACCTGGATTCTAAAGTAGCAACTAACCCAGATACCGGCTTAAACTACGTCTACCTAAAAGAATCCAAAGACTGGAAAGAGGCAATAAATACCTGTGGGTCTAATCTAAATGGAAAGTATACCGATAAATTGTGGATCATGAATGTCTTTGATCCGAATGAGTTTGAGGCAAAGGAGGAATTGGATACATCTGAAAGTTATGGGAAAACGGTTTCGGAATCTTTAAGCCATGTCAATCAATCCAATTATAATTCATTAGAATCTCAGGGAGTACTAAAAAAAGGTGCCAATTTCTTTAATAATGATAAACTGCTTAAAAAGGCAGATTCATATTTTAATAAAATGTGGTATGCTGAAGCAGCAGAACTCTACGAACAGGTACTGGAACTGGATCCTGGTAATCAATCTTTTAAGATAATAGAAAAGGCAGGGGATTCACACTATTATAATACCAATATGGAAAGAGCTTATTACTGGTATGATAAGCTGTATATGAATTATAAGGATGAGATGTCTGCAGAAAATATCTTTAAATATGCACATTCTTCCAAAGGCACCGGGAAATATGCCCGAGCAAAACGATTAATGCGATTGTATGACAGAGAAATGAAAAAGGGGAACACCCGTGCTCTGGAAAATCTATCGAGAGCAACACCTAATGAAATTGTCCTGGATAATATTCTAAGCGCTGAAGAAACAGTAAACATTGCAAACTTGGCCGTAAATAGTGAATATTCCGATTTCTCTCCAATGTTCTACAACGATGATGAGATGGTATTTTCATCAGCCATGGATTCCTCTTTTTTTAATACCAGGCGGTATAAATGGAATAATCAGCCCTATCTGGATCTATACGTCGCCAAGATAAACAAGGAATCGCAGGAAGTTAAAGATGCAATTAAATTCTCTAAAAAAATAAACACTAAGTACCACGAAGCATCTGTATCATTTTCCCCGGATAATCAGACCATGTATTTCACGAGGAATAATTATGGCAAAAAGTTAAAACGAGATAAAAACGGGAATAATAATCTGAAAATATACATGTCCAAGAAAATAGATGGTGAATGGACTGAAGGGGAAGAACTTCCTTTTAACAGTGATGATTTTTCTACCGGTCATCCTGCCCTTAGCCCGGATGGAAAGCAACTGTATTTTGTTTCTGATATGCCCGGAAGCATAGGCATGACAGATATTTTTGTGGTTGATGTGCTAGGTGATGGTCAATTTTCTGCTCCAAGGAATCTGGGTCCAGAAATTAATACCGAAAGAAAGGAGATGTTTCCGTTTATCAACGAAAAGAAACTCTATTTTTCTTCTGATGGACATATTGGTCTTGGTGGGCTCGACATATATGAGGTTGCCTTTGATGACGAAGTTGGGTTTCTGGAGGTAAGGAATGCAGGTAAACCCATAAACAGTAAAAAAGATGACTTCTCATATATCGTAGACGAAGAAACACAAAAAGGCTTTTTTGCATCGAATAGAAGGGGTGGTAAAGGGGATGACGATATTTATTCTTTTCAAAAATTGCTGCCTGAAGAAGCTAATGAAAATGCCATCGCCGGTGTAGTCACAGATGTAATTACCGGAGACGTGATGCCGGAAGCCCTGGTAATGCTTTTGGATGAAAACAATATTAAATTGAAAGAAGTGGTTACCGGTGAGGATGGCAGCTTTGTGTTTGAAGATCTTGAGAGTAACACAAAATATAGTATTAAGACAGTAAAAGACGATTATTTTGAAGATGAGCAAACTATTGTCACCAAAGAAAACGAATTGGTGCAAACCGAAGTATCCCTGAAAAAGCTCAAAGAGCTCATCGCTATAGAAGATGGGATCAAAAAACTCAAAATTGAGATGATCTTCTTTGACTTTGACAGGTTTTATATAAGAAAGGATGCTGCAAATGAACTGGACAGGTTAGTTGAAGTGATGAATGAGTACAAAACAATGGTCATTAAAATTGAATCTCATACCGATTCAAGAGGTAAAAAGGCCTATAATAAGTACTTGTCTGATAAAAGGGCCAAATCTACAAGGGATTATCTGATATCACAGGGAATTTCTCCTGATCGCATACAAAGTGCCATTGGCTACGGAGAAGAAAGATTACTCAACGAATGCGACGGTACAGTGAGGTGCAGTGCAGCTAAACATCAGTTGAACAGGCGTTCAGAGTTCATAATTGTAAATATGTAGGTTTTTTTCAAAATTTTCTATTTAATCTATTGATTTTCACAACTCTATGT
>JABDPH010000297.1 GCA_013042925.1 Eudoraea sp. | reverse complement strand
GCACATCCCAACGCGGGTTTACCCAATGCCTTTGGTGACTATGATCAAACACCATATCAGATGGCCGAACAAATTAAGGAATATCTTGATAGGGGCCTGGTGAATATAATTGGTGGATGCTGTGGATCAACACCTGAACATATAAAAGCTATTGCTGAATTGACAAAGGATTATAAACCCAGAAAATTTATTTTTTCTGATATAGAAAGGGTTCAATTGTAATAAATGAGAAATGCAAACAACATACAGTATAATTCAGGTAATGAGCAGGAGATTGATATCAATTCCATTGCAAAACCAAGATTTCTTAAACTCTCTGGTTTAGAACCACTGGTTATTACCCCTGAAAGTAATTTCATAAATGTAGGGGAAAGAACTAATGTTGCCGGTTCAAGAAAGTTTCTGCGATTAATTAAAGAAGAACAATATGAAGAAGCTCTCGAGATAGCCCGGCACCAGGTAGAAGGAGGAGCCCAAATTATTGACATAAATATGGACGATGGCCTAATTGATGGAAAGCAAGCCATGATCAGGTTTTTGAATTTAATTATGGCCGAACCAGACATAGCCCGTGTTCCTATTATGATAGACAGCTCCAAATGGGAGATAATTGAGGCCGGATTACAATTAGTGCAGGGTAAATGTGTTGTTAATTCAATTAGTTTAAAGGAAGGAGAAGAAGAATTTGTTCGTCAGGCTAAATTAATTCGGCTTTATGGAGCTGCGGTAATTATAATGGCTTTTGACGAAAAGGGCCAGGCAGATAATTATGAGAGGCGAATTGAAATAGCAAAAAGATCTTATGATATTTTAGTAAATAAGGTAAATTTCCCTCCGGAAGATATCATATTTGATCTTAATATTTTTCCTGTTGCTACAGGAATGGAGGAGCACAAAAAAAATTCGGTCGATTTTATTGAAGCTACCACCTGGGTTCGTAAAAACCTTCCACATTGCAATGTTAGCGGAGGTGTCAGTAATGTTTCTTTTTCGTTTAGGGGTAATACACTGGTTCGCGAGGCAATGCATTCGGTTTTCTTGTATCATGCTATACAGGCTGGGATGAATATGGGTATTGTAAATCCTGCTATCCTTGAAGTCTATGACGATATTCCAGAAGATTTACTGGAAAGGGTGGAAGATGTGATTTTAAACAGAAGGGATGATGCTACAGAACGGCTCCTTGAATTTGCAGAAACTGTAGTTGGTAAAGCAAAGGAAAAGATATCAGATGATTCATGGCGTAAAGAGCCATTGCAGGAAAGAATTACCAGGGCTTTAGTAAAAGGAATAGATCAATACATTGTAGCAGATGTGGAAGAAGCAAGATTAGCTGTCGCTAAGCCAATTGAGGTCATAGAAGGCCATTTAATGAATGGGATGAATGTGGTTGGGGATCTTTTTGGAAGTGGGAAAATGTTCCTGCCACAAGTAGTTAAATCTGCAAGGGTGATGAAAAAGGCAGTTGCCTATTTATTGCCTTTTATTGAAGAAGATAAGGACAATGTAGCGCAGTCTGCAGGTAAAATCTTAATGGCTACGGTTAAAGGTGATGTACATGATATAGGCAAAAATATAGTAAGTGTGGTGCTTGCTTGTAATAACTATGAAATTGTTGATTTGGGTGTTATGGTTCCACCTGAAAAAATAATTCAAAAAGCCAGAAAAGAACAAGTAGATGTAATTGGACTAAGTGGCCTTATTACCCCTTCTTTGGATGAAATGGTTCATCTGGCCAAAGAAATGGAGCGCCAGGGGTTTAAAATACCCTTATTAATAGGCGGGGCAACAACCAGTAGAGCACATACTGCAGTAAAGATAGATCCGCAGTACAGTTCATCTGTGGTGCATGTAAATGATGCTTCACGGGCCGTTACAGTGCTGAGTGACCTCTTACAGGAAGACTCGGCAGATGAATACAAGGCTTTAGTTAAAACGGATTATTCTTCCTTCAGGGAGAAATTTATCAATCGGGGGAAACAAAAAAAATACCTTAGTCTTAAAGATGCCAGGAGGAATAAGTTTCATATAGACTGGGATGTTTCTGATATTACAAAGCCAAACAAATTGGGAATAGAAGTGATTGGCGAAATGAATCTGCAACTTTTGGAAGAATTTATAGATTGGACACCTTTTTTCAGAAGTTGGGATTTACACGGAAAATACCCTGATATTTTAAACGATGAAGTTGTTGGGGAACAGGCTTCTGAGTTATATAAAGATGCTCAGGTAATGCTGAAAAAGATATTCGAGGAGAAATTATTAACTGCAAAAGCTGTATTTGGACTTTTTCCGGCCAATACCATTAATGATGACGATATTGAAGTAGTAGCACAACTTGAAAATGCAGATAACACAGGTAAAAATGAGGAAAATAATCATTATGTTTTTAGGACTCTTCGTCAGCAATCCACAAAAAGACAAGGTATTCCCAATATTGCCCTGGCAGATTTCATAGCCCCTAAGGAAACAGGAATTCAGGATTATATTGGCTGTTTTTGTGTAACAGCAGGTTTTGGAACCAGTGAACTCGCAGAAAAACATGAAAAAAACCTGGATGATTACAATGCTATTATGGTTAAAGCATTGGCCGACAGGCTCGCAGAGGCCTTTGCTGAGTATTTACATAAAGAAGTACGAATTAAATATTGGGGGTATGCAAAAAAGGAACAACTCTCCAATGAAAATTTAATCCGGGAAAAATACAGAGGAATAAGACCGGCACCCGGATACCCGGCTTGTCCGGATCATACTGAAAAATTGACCATTTGGGAATTACTCGATGTGCAAAATCAGATTGGGGTGAAATTGACAGATAATCTGGCTATGTATCCCGCCGCTAGTGTGAGTGGATATTATTTTGGGCATCCTAAAGCTAAATATTTTGGGTTGGGAAAGATTACGGGGGACCAGATTGCCGATTATGCCCAGAGGAAAGAAATAGAATTAGATAATGCCAGAAAATGGCTTGCCCCAAATATGGTTGATGAATAAGTAAAATTTCCTGATGAACTTAAACTAGATAATAAGCCTATTTATATTAATAAATGCGAAGAACGAAAAATATTGATAAGTAGTACGTATAAATGAAAGTTACCGAACATATAGAAAATGCCAAAGGGAATACACTATTCTCTTTTGAAATAATTCCTCCTGTTAAAGGTAGAAATATAAAGGAGTTATACGATAATATAGATCCTTTAATGGAATTCAACCCACCCTTTATTGATGTAACTACTTCAAGGGAAGAGTATATCTATATTGATAAAAATGGACTTCTGGATAAGAAACTTACACGCATGAGGCCGGGTACAGTCGGTATTTGTGCTTCAATAAAACATAAGTATGATGTAGATACCATTCCGCATGTTCTTTGCGGCGGGTTTACAAAAGAAGAAACTGAATATTTACTGGTGGACTGTCATTATCTGGGGATAGACAATATCATGGCGCTTAGAGGAGATGCTATGAAAGAAGAAAAATATTTTGAACCTTCCAAAGGGGGGCATGTATACGCATCGGAACTTGTAGAACAGATACATAATCTAAATTGTGGTCAGTATTTACATGAGGTCGTGGAATCGGACTATTGTGCAGATTTTTGTATTGGTATTGCCGGTTATCCAGAAAAGCACATGGAAGCTCCTTCTTTAAAATCGGACTTAAAGTGGCTAAAGAAAAAAGTTGAGCTTGGCGCTCATTATGTGGTAACACAAATGTTTTTTGATAATAAAAAGTATTTTGATTTTGTAAAAGCTGCCAGGGAAATGGGCATTAATGTCCCAATAATTCCGGGTATAAAACCTATTGCAGTCAAGAGGCATTTGCAATTGTTGCCTCAGGTATTCAGAATAGACCTTCCACAGGATTTGATTGATGCGGTAGAGAATTGTAATGACAACAAAGAAGTTAGACAAGTTGGGGTTGAATGGGCTATTGCCCAGTCAAGGGAATTAAAAGCGGCTGGTGTTCCGGTCTTGCATTACTATTCAATGGGGAAGTCGGATAATATTAAAGCCATAGCCGAAGCAATATTTTAATTGAAAATAAATCTCTAATAAGGTTATTAACCTAAGAAGCAAAATAACTTCACTGGAAGACGACAGGATTAGATTACAATATTTTCCTTGAATTACTTTCCTTCAATCTCCCGATTATAACCCTTCAAATTCAGATTTATTTACTGGGATTATTTGCTATTTTTACACCCAATGGACACCCGATTTTTTTATGTATGCCTACTTAGTTGTCTATCGTGTTTTTCGCAAAAAGAAACTCCGAAGAAGTTTACTATAGACGCCAATCCTTATTACGGTTCTATAATGCTTCATAACACGGATATTTCTCACTTAATCAATGCCCATCCTGCAGGAATTATTCTTGGGTTCAATAAAAAGAATTACGGATCTAAGGAATGGCACCAGGAATATAATTATCCCGATACCGGAATCTCATTTGTTTATCAGGATATGAATGATGAAATCCTGGGTAAAAATTACAGTTTGTACGCACATTATAATTTTTATTTCTTCAAACGAAACATGCAGTTCAGAATTGGACAAGGCTTAGCTTATAATACCAATCCATACGATAAGAATGAAAATTTCAGGGGTAATGCATATGGGTCACATATTA
>JABDPH010000289.1 GCA_013042925.1 Eudoraea sp. | reverse complement strand
TCATATAGGCAAGTCGGGTTGTCTCTCCGGCAAATACCTGTTGGCCTACCATACCGTCATCTGTCAGGTTCATGGCAAATTTCAACATTTTAATGGATGTAGGTGATTTTGCCAATATTTCCTGAGCCCATTCATAGGCCGTTTCCTCCAGCTCTTCATGCGGAACAACAGCATTTACCATCCCCATTTCATAAGCGGCCTGTGCTGTATAACTTCTTCCTAAAAAGAATATTTCCCGAGCTTTTTTCTGACCAACCATTTTTGCCAGATAAGCGGAGCCATATCCACCATCAAAACTGGTAACATCCGCATCCGTTTGTTTAAAAATAGCATGTTCTTTACTAGCCAGTGTGAGATCACATACCACATGAAGGCTATGCCCTCCTCCTACTGCCCATCCGGGAACAACCGCTATAACAACTTTGGGCATAAAGCGAATAAGACGTTGAACTTCCAGGATATTCAATCGGTGCATCCCGTCATCACCCACATAGCCCTTATGTCCCCTTGATTTTTGATCTCCACCGCTACAAAATGCATATACTCCATCTTTAGAGGAGGGGCCTTCGGCAGAAAGTAATACGACCCCTATGGAAGTGTCTTCCTGTGCATCATAGAAAGCTTCGTATAACTCACTTGTGGTTTTCGGCCTGAACGCGTTGCGGACATCTGGTCTGTTGAAAGCAATACGAGCAACCCCATTGCTTTTTTTATACGTTATATCTTCAAAGGTTTTGACGGTTTTCCAGGTTATTCCCATTTTAAAATATTTTTATCAATTAAAGATAAGGCTTGTGATCTTATTGTGCTTTAAACTATACCAGGTATTTATCCAATTATCATTGAGTTAAAATTAGTTCATTTTGTTCTTGGCTTCAATCCATTTCGATAAATATTTGGTGCTCTGCAAAGAACTGTGTGTTAGTATTCCACCAATAATGTTAGCCACTCTGTGTTGATTCAAATTAGTAGTTAACTTGAAGATTTTTCCAAAAAACTCCTCTTTTATCATTTCATTGCTGAAATGTTTGTTTATCAGGTCTATTCCAAGGTTCTGAACTTTCTTCCAATTATCGTTATTCTGGTAGAGCTCAATAGCGAGATTTGAAAAACTAATAGCGTCATCCCGAGTGCAAAGTTTTAATTCATCTGTATGGTCTATTCCTTCAATACCAACAGAGGTTGTAATTGCCGGAGTTCCGTTTCTAAAACCTTCTAAAAGTTTACCTTTAATTCCAGCACCAAAACGCAAGGGCACCAAATTAAGTTTTGCTTTAGACATTACAGAGGCAACGTCTTTCGCCCACCCCTTTATCCTGAAACCTGTTTTTTCATTATCCATTTTTAGAATACGTTCTGGTATATAAGGACCATAAATATGTAATTCTGATTGCGGGAGGGATTTCCTTATTATTGGCCAAATACTTCTATTAAGCCATAAAATAGCATCTATATTTGGAGCATGTTTACCGTTTCCAATAAACACGAAGTGTTTCCTTTCTTCAAAAGGCAGCCAATTTTTAACAATGGTTTCTGTTAGTTCTTCGTAAATAAATGGAAGATAAAAAAGCAAGTTGTTATCTATTTTAACTTTTTCATGTAGCAACTCGATTTCAAATTTGGAAATTATCACTGAAAGATCTGATCGAAAAATACTTGCCAGTTCTCTTCTTGTAATATCCAGACTTAACCAATCAGGAATACTAAATAGTTTTTGGTCCGAAAGCACTTTTTCTCTATATGATCTGAGAGAATGAAGATCTTCAGTATCAAGTATTCTCAATGCTTCAGGCAGATTTTCTGCAACTCTCCAGCCAAATTGTTCTTCCATAATAAAACGGTCGAAAATCACAATAGACGGATCTAATCTAAGAACAAAATCATCAAAACTCTGATCATTGAGTTTTATAGGTTGCTGATCAATTCCCATACTCGTGAGGTCTGCGGAATAATCGTTAAAAGCAGCTGTGCTGGCAAAAGTGATTTGAAAATTTTTTTCTAAAAACCAATGAATTAATTGCATCATTCTGATTCCTGCGGCGGTTGCTTTAGGTTCCGGCCAATTTAAACCCAGAATCAACACTTTATTTGATTTCATTGCTTATTGTAGAATTTACTAAGAATTACAGGCTAACTTGCAAATTAAAACATCGTAGAATAGTAAGGCTAGCTTGAGCTATAAGCAATTGCGAATCTTACATCCTTGATGCAAATTTTTGAGATATGTTTAAGCGCAATTTTCGTTCATAATCCTCTTCAAGCCACTCTTTGTAATTCTTTGTATTGTTCATAATACAATATGAATATTGCCTTACCCTGTATGCAATCTCTTCTTTGAGTTTCTTTGCCAGAATTCTTGCATCAAAAACATCTTCACTGTTTTCCACACATATTTTGGCATGTTGTTCAATACTTCGTTCTAGTACTGTTTTTGATTTCAGGCCCTGGGCAAAGACTTTTTTATATTCAGCTTTGACATCAAATTCAATTTCGGTAGAATTCGCAAATTCAGCTTTAAGTTCCGGAGGCATTGTATATACAAATTCACGTTCAATATCCTCATCGTTCTTAATATTTTCAAGGAAAAAATCCGGAAAATGAAATATTTCCTGCCAGTCAATGGGTGCATCCCACATGCCAAAACGCGATGCATTGTTTCCCATATCCACTACGGTAAAATCCGCTTTATTTTTTAAAATACGGGATCCTCTTCCAATCATTTGAAAATATAGGGTCAATGATCTCGTAGCACGGTTCAAAATAATGGTCTCAACAGTAGGTTCATCAAATCCGGTTGTTAGAATACTCACTGAGGTTAGAATAGCATCTTTAGTCTCCTTAAACCATTCTAAAATTTGTTTTCGTTCTACAGCCGTATTCTTGTTATCCAAATGCCTGATAGGATAACCGGCCTTCTTAAAAGTTTCGTAAACGTACCGAGACGTATTTATACCGTTATTGAAAATCAACGTTTTGGTACCTTTAGCTATCTCCTCATAGGCATCTAATAATTTGGAAAGCATATTTTGATTCCCGTATAACTCATCAGAAGATTTAACCGTATAATCCCCGTTAATACCAAGCTTTAAGGAACGTAAGCTAACATCATAACTATACATATTGGCCTTAGCAAGAAACTTTTTCTTAATAAGCGATTCAATAGATTCTCCAACGATGAGCTTGCTGTAGTTATCTTTCATCGGAAGCTTAATGTTGGAACTAAGTGGTGTAGCCGTTACGCCTAAAATAATTGATTTTTCAAAATACTTAAATAGCTTTCTGAAAGAATTATAGTGTGCTTCATCAATAATCACCAGACCTACATTATTCAGCTCTATCATTTCCTCCTGAAGCCTATTGTTTAAGGTTTCAACCATAGCCACAAAACACATAAAATCATTTTGGTCTCGTAACTCCTTTACTTCACTATTAATGATCATGTTATTAACTCCGAAACCATTTAGCATCCTTGAAGTCTGAGTACTTAATTCTATCCTATGGGTTAGAACAACAACCTTTTTTTGGGTTTTAGCAATGAATCTTTTGGCTATTTCAGAAAATACAACTGTCTTACCCCCACCTGTCGGTAGTTGATAAAGGAGATTTACGTCTTCAGGGGCTTCTTCCAAAAAGGAAAATATGGTATTCAGATCCTGTAATTGGTAATCGTAAAGTTTTTTTTCTATTTGATCTGTATGTATCTGCAAAAGCGAAAATTCATTGAAAGATTTAAGGAAAAACTATTCTTGAAGTTGTTGTCACTCCAATTTTGCAAAATTATATGTTTTTTGTACTTAAATGAAATTATAAGGCTGAAAACTGAAAATCAATACCCCTTCTCGCGGCTAACTTCATTCATTAGGGGCAATCCTTCTTTAAGCCTTCTGTAGTTTTCCAATAATTGTGGAATCACTGAGTCAATATCTGAAACGCTAGCCACATGCGGGGTAATATGGATTTTAGGATGATTCCAAAAGGGATGTTCAACTGGTAATGGCTCCTGGTGAAAAACATCTAATCCTGCTCCGGCCAAATGTCCGTTGTTAACGTATTCCAACAGATCTTCATCTACCAAATGACCACCTCTTGCAACATTTATAACATAAGATTGTTTTGGCAATTCTTTAAATAATTTATTGTTTAATATTCCCATGGTTTCCTTCGTTAGTGGTAACAGGCAAACAAGTATATTACTTCTGGAAAGAAATTTGTTTTTTTGATTATTACCAGCATATACATCTACACCAGGAATTACTTTTGGGGAATTTGCCCAACCAATCACCTTAAATCGGTTTCTAATCAGGTCTTCTGCCAATTTCTCTCCTAAAGCTCCCATGCCCATAATTCCGACTGTAACATCTGATATCCTCTTATACTCCTGAGGAGCCCATATTTTATTTAATTGATCTGTTTTATAGTCATTAAGATTTTTGAAAAAACCCAGTATTGAGGCTAACACAAATTCAGACATATCACTTGCAAGGACAGGATCTACTACACGGGTAATTGGTATGTTTCCAGGTACAGATTGGTCTTTAAAAATAAAATCAACCCCGGCACCAAATGAAGCTATACATTGAAGATTAGGATATAGATTTAGAGTTTCTGCAGGTTGTTTCCAAACGCAGGCCATTGTAATTTCTTCTTTTGGATGCTCTTCCAAATAGCTGTAAACAGGGGTTTCCGGAGCATTAGCAATCAATGCATTTTTCCATGCATCTAATTTATTGTCCTGTCTTATAACTACTATGGCCATTTTCCTATAAAATTTTCTTAACATATAAAACTCTAAGGCTCTATCTCCCGAGCTTAATCAATTATATCAAGAGCCCTGGTAAAACCTTCGGAATACTCCCAATTTTGTTCCAGTGTAGCATTATATACCTTAATGATCCGATCTTTAAACTCAGGGAGCATTCCATACAAGGAAACATGTTGTATTAACTGTGTAAATGAATTTAGCATGCTTTTATAAAATGTATCGGGCACATTGCGCTCTTTAGAAAATGATTGCGCCACTTCCAGATTATAAAGCATAACATCCGCTATTAAATGGGGTGCCATACCTAATTTCAAAAACTGTTTTATATATTTTTGAGCGACTGATCTTCTGGCCCTGGCTTTCTTCCTTTTAAGTGGAAAATACTCATTGGAGATTTTAACTTTTGCTTCCTGAATCCATTTATCTTCTCTGGGATTAAAAACAAAATCATAATATTGTTTAACAGCAGGAAAACGGTCGTACAAATCAAGCATTTGTTCTTCCAATTCCTGCTTTTTAAGACCCGTCAAATACTTTTTAAGCGCTCGTTTACTCATTATACGGTTATAAAGATAGTATTGTTAGCTTTAATCAGAACATGAATTGACGCTAAAAAGTGTTCAAATATTATAAAAATAGGGCATTCAACGATTGTAGGGAATTATCATAATTTATGTAAAACAATAGTGGAATGAGTTTGGAAAAGACAGAATAAAACATTATACTGAGAAATTATAAACTAATAATTCAGGCAATATATATGAGGCAACTTAAGATTATCAAGCAGGTTACTAACAGAGAATCAAAATCATTAGATAAATACCTGCAGGATATCAGTAAAATAGAATTAATTACAGCAAATGAAGAGGTAGAATTAGCGCAAAAGATCAGAGCTGGTGACCAGGCTGCACTTGAAAAATTAACAAATGCCAATTTGAGATTTGTAGTCTCTGTGGCAAAACAATATCAGAACCAGGGATTAAAACTTCCAGATTTAATAAATGAAGGTAACGTTGGCCTCGTAAAAGCGGCCAAAAGATTTGACGAAACCAGAGGATTTAAATTTATTTCCTATGCGGTTTGGTGGATACGTCAGTCCATTTTACAAGCATTAGCGGAACAATCCAGGGTTGTAAGATTACCTTTAAACAAGATAGGATCCATAAACAAGATAAAGAAAACCTTCTCCTATTTAGAACAAGCCCACGAAAGACCGCCTTCTGCAGAGGAAATTGCAAAGGAGCTGGAAATGAGTGTAAGCGAAGTAAAACAGTCTATTAAGAATTCAGGCAGACATGTTTCTATGGATGCACCTCTTAAAGAAGGGGAAGATTCCAATTTATATGATGTTATGCGATCTGGTGAGTCACCGCGACCCGACAAGGACCTGATGCAGCAGTCGCTCAATACAGAAATAAACCGAGCATTAGAAACCTTGTCTCCTCGAGAAGCAGATGTAGTTAAACTATATTACGGTATTGGCGACCAACAGTCAATGACCCTTGCAGAGATTGGACAAACTTTTGATCTTACCAGAGAGCGAGTCAGACAAATACGGGAAAAAGCAATACGTAAATTACGTCATAATTCCCGAAGCAAGCTACTTAAAACATATTTAGGTTAAATATAAAAAAGCCCGGATTTTCCGGGCTTTATATAACAATCTATAAAATAAAAACACTTAAGAACAGCTTAGCTTGTGAATATTGTAATCCATAAGAATTTCATTTAGATCTTCAATGAAATTCAAATACGCAGTATTGTCTTGATTCTGGTTTGCCATAATATTTGTTTTTTGAAAAGAAATAGCCGAGTGGTCTATAAATAGTCCAATTCGGCTAATTCATTTAAACTTAAAATTTCATTCAAATCTTGGAGGAAATTTAAATACTCCTCCCCGTAGGTGTCGTATAACATGATAAGTTTGGGTTTTACATTATTGAGATTTGGGGATCAATAATCATATAGTAAACATATATAATCTAAACTGT
>JABDPH010000287.1 GCA_013042925.1 Eudoraea sp. | reverse complement strand
CCTCCAAGAGGAGCACTTTCCGCAGCATTTTCTTTCATATACTCAAAACTGCAATGGGTAAGGATGTCATCCCATTTGGATTCATCAATTGGAATATCAAGAAACGTGGCAATTTTTCTAATTTCCCCGGGCATGTCTTTTTTTAAATTGTTAAAGTGAAGCATCATTACATTAGGCAAATCTTTGATAGACCACCAACTTTTCACATTATCCCACAAAGACCATATGGGATACCCATCTTTGTCGAGCCATTCATGATAGTAATCAACAACAGAATCCCCGGGTCTTTCAATTTTAGGCCCAACCAGCCCCGGAGACTCATTTAGAGCTTCATAGAATTTGTCATTTGCATTAAAATGATGATGATACATGCTCCAGATGACATCTCTTCCATCTCGCCCGATATAAATATATTTCGCTTTAGGTGAAAAGTTTAAATTTTCTACCGGTAAATGTGTTTTAAGGAACCTTCGGTGCTTTTGTGCCTCTATAGCAGGTAATTTTACATGTTTCGGAGGAACGCGTAGATCTACCCAGGGTGACATTTCTGCTACTGGCAGTCCTGTTTTGCCATTAAAGATTAACTGTGAGACAATTTGTTGAACCCAGGTAGTGCCTGATTTCGCGTAGGTTGATATTACAATGTCATCATCTCTGAATTTAAAATCATTCCACATGGTAGAATCAAAATGATTACTATGCAATTCTCCTTTTTTAACAGGCCATTTTAAAGTTTCCATATACTTAGTATTTTAATTGGATATCAATATGATTATAAAAACAGAGGTATTCAACTATTTGAGGACAAGTGCCTTTAAATAATGTCCGAATGATGCTGAATTTTTATCAAATGCTAAAAAGACCTGACAATGAAAATGTCTCTCCTTAAAAAATTTGCACTCTGGTTTTTTATGAAAACCCTGAATATTTATTCAGGGCTTTCAATTCGTCTTTAATCTACCTGGATTAGTTTACTCGGCAGGTGCGGATGCTCCGGCAACGATCCTGTAAACGTTAGAATTACGCTTGTTATAGTTCTCCTGAAAACCATCCCAAAATCCTTCAGGTGCGGTCCAGTCTTCACTAAAGGCCGGCGAAAGCGCCTCATGCAAAGAAGAAAATATATCATAGGAATAACTACTATATGTGAACGTGGAAGTAACAGGAGAAATAATTGCCTGATTGCCCCAGCCTTTCATATTTGTCTTGCCTTCCGCCATAGCTTTCTCTACCATTGGTTTCCATTTCTCGGCCTCAAAAGCAAGGTGTTGCCCTGAATTTTTTGTGTCGTGATAAATAATACGTACAAATTTATAATCGTCGTTAGTAGTATTTTCAGCCCGTATGTGGTTGGGAAGATTGCTCAGGAATACATGATGCATATTGGTGCTAATATCCCAGGTAGCAATGTCTTCCATTTTTACATCCGGAAACATGGCGTCAATGCTTTCCCAATCTGCACCTTTGTCAATGTCTTTAAACGTGTTAATAATCAATATGTTTGGACTGGTGTCCTGGTTTACGCCCCCCACTTTTTGTAAAATAGCCCAAAAAGTTAAGTTTCCTTTGGTGACCTCCTTTTCTGCCCATTTGGCCCAATAGGTAGTTTCTCTTTTTAAATACTCCTGCATATTTTCAGGAGCTACTCTTCGATACTGATGAGTAGTGATTGGCTGAGCCATCGCAAATTGAAAGCTCAATAGGCACACCGCAAAAATTGTAATCGCTTTTTTCATTGTTTGGTTGTTTTAAATTAATATTTAATAATATTCTCAGATTTAAAAGAACTATAGCCTCAAAGCTTGACTATGTCCTACTGGGGAATAAACAGCAGGGCATGCAAATTACAGTCCATTTGTGTCAATCAGATATTTCAAAGTAAGAAGATATTTAAGGGGATGGGCTATTAAGTTGGACGGAACTACTGTTAAAATGTCCGAAAGTGCCTTTTTGGTTATCGAAGGTTTTTTGATATCAACCGTTTTAAGTTGAATATTAACGGTTTAAAGCAAAATTCTGGTACGACTTTTATGATTCAATACGAAATTATATGCATTTACCTGGGTTCCAGAACAACGAATGGGATGACCATTTCTTCGAGCGAAACACCTCCATGCTGATACGTATTTCTGTAATAGCTTACGTAGTGGTTATAATTATTGGGATAAGCAAAAAACAGATCATTCTTTGCAAAAATAAATGAGCTGCTCATTGTAATACTTGGTAAATAAATATTAGCCGGATCTTTGGCTTCTATAACATCGTTTTCATTATAAGTCAGGCTTCGGCCGGTTTTATATCTAAGATTAAGACTGGTCTCTTTGTCTCCGATAACTTTTGAAGGTTGTTTTACATTTATTGTACCATGATCCGTGGTGATTATAAGCTTTAACCCCATGTTCTGGGCTTGTTGTATGATCTCCAGGAGTGGTGAATTCTTAAACCAGCTATTCGTTAAGGAC
>JABDPH010000282.1 GCA_013042925.1 Eudoraea sp. | reverse complement strand
GCTCCAGAATTTTGCATATCATAAAGCTCAGCAAGATCATTACCCTCACCCCGCACTGTGAGCGTACCTAAGGGGTGTAATTTTGTCGGGTTTCCTTTAGCAGCATTTTTCAAAAAAATAATCGCGCCACTGCTATCCGGCGGCGGGTACGTATTAGGATTCAGAACAATATCTGTATAACCACTTCTGGCAGCCACTTTGAGACCATTGCTTATTGTTTCACGTTCTTCATATCCCGGCTCACCAAAACTTACACTGCTATCAAACCAACCAGCCGAGACATGCAAATTTTTGAATTTGAGTGTTTTTACATTTCTGCCAGGTTTTATGGTTGGAGCTATTTCTTCAATAATCCCATTAAGAATAAGAATATCACGCTTTTTAAAATGGAGTTTTCTGTTGTTATTATCAACAATTGTGGCAGATTTTAGAAGTATGTTCATTTAAATATTTTTTGAATAAGAACTTCGGCCAGCATAAAAAGCATAGCAAAAATAGTAAACCATTTCCATAGCTCAGTCACACTATCGTCTTTTTCCATGGTTTCAAAGACTTCCATTAAATTATTTAAAACCGCATTGCTATTTAAAATGTCCATATCAAGGTATTTAAATTCGCTTTCTGCTCTGGGGTAATTAAAACTAATATTTTGAATAGCTCTGGATTTTTCACTTATTTCATAAATACCATCTTTAGTAGGATTATGATCAAAGGATAATACAGTTTTGTTTGCAAACGACTGCTGTTCCGGAATAAATTCATAGTCTTTCTGAGTAACTTTCAGAATATTATCACTTGTCAGTGTGGCTTTGACATCTATTGTAGTTAATTGACCAAGGGTACTATATAACTCAGATGATTTTAGACTATTAGCCCCAATGCTATAAAATGTAGGCACTATAAGTGGCGAATTCTTGAAATTTGAATTCGCATTACGAATCGCAGCAGTAAATAAGTATATGCCATCCAGTCCAACAAGGAAGGCAGATTGATCCTGTAATGAAAGTATTTTCGGTGCTGTTGTTCCAATTTTGAAATAGCTGGTAACCCTTGGATACTGAAAATTGCTTACCCTTTGGACGAATACATTATTATAAAGAGGATGGTCAAAGTTAATTTGCGTTATGTTTCGTTCTTCATCAATTCTATTTGAGATGGAAGTAGAAAAATATTTTCCAATAAAACTATTGTAGTTTTCAATATTTGCTTCAGACGATGGTATAATTAACAGATGCCCCCCTTTTTGAGTATAATCGCTCAGCGTATTTTTGAGTGAGACAGGAATCGTTTTTAATTCGTTTAAAATTATTAGGTTTTGTGACTCCAAATCAGTGTAATTAATATTCTTAATTCCCACATCCAGAAAAATGAATTCATCTTCAGTAAATATTCTTTCTAAAAATTCACTATCCGACTCACTTATGGTTAATACTTTAATTTTATCCTTTTGGTTAATATTAAAGAACAACTGATTATCATATGGCAATCCAATATCTGATATTTCAATTCTACCTTTTATTACTTCGTCAGAAGGTAAGGTAAATATGATATTGGATTTTCTGTTTTCATCAAAAATAGCTGCCGTCTTAGCAATTAACTTGCCATCATTAAATAATGAAACAGGGATAGTTGCCAATTTGCCCGTTGTAGCTAAATTCACAGAGAGGTCTATAGTAGTTGGATTTACTTTGGCTATATATGCTGAATCCAATACCGTATTAGAATAATTTTCGGGCTTTAATTGAACGAAAAAAGTTTGGACACTTCCAAGGGTATCGGATATTTCAATAGCTTTTCTGTTTTGAAAATCAGAAGCCAACACCAAATACTTAATTGAGTTTTCATCTTTGCTAAATAAATTTCTCCCTTTAAGAAGTATATCCTTAATTTCCAGTTGATTATAGGTATAGGGAAGAGTCAAAAGATCATTGCGAATATCGGGTAGGGTAGTGTTGGAGAAAACCCTGTCATTGGTAAAAAGATTGAATGTCTTATCCTTGGGCAGATCTTTTAATAATTTCTGGACAGCATCCTGAAGCAATGTTCCATTGTCTGTTTTAGCCTGCATGCTAAACGAGTTGTCTAGGTAGATTACTGTTTCTTTCTCGTATGCGGCTGATTCATTGGCCAAATAGGGTTGTGAAAAAGCGAGGATTAGACATGAAAGTAATAATGCTCTTGAGATAAGCAAAAGCCATTTTTTTATCTCGCTGCTTTTGCGAGACTGCGCAACTACTTTTTGTAAGAGCTTTACATTGGTAAATGGAGTTTTCTTGAATCTCCGAAGTTGAAAGAGGTGAATTAATATGGGAATCAGAAGCAGAAAAAAGGCCCAAAGGAGTTCCGGATATTTAAACAGCATTCCCAATTTTGATTTGACAAATATATAAAGTATTGAGAAGAAAATGCCTAGGAATTATGACAAAATTGGGAAGGAATTCGAGTAGCATATAAAAAAACATTTAATATTTGGGCCGTACTTATACGTCTAAAACTCTTTAAAACCTAGTCTATGAATATGTTCCCTAACAAAAGAAAAAATAATCGATCATAGGATATTGCCCTAAATTCATAAAGAAATTTTTAATCAATTCCTGAGCCTCTTCATTGGCAACAGTAACTATACTTTTCGGTTTTTTCAGTTTATGCAGATAATCAAAATGTCTTAATTCCTGACCATAAATATTTTTACCTATCTTTTTTGGATTATCGCATAACCAATAGAAAGGAATCTTGTGTTTTATCAAATCTCTGGCAACGCTTTTTCCTTTATTCCCTGCACCCCAAACTGTCAAAGGCCGGCTTTTATCATGATGAAGTTTTAAATAGTAATAAAGTTTTAAATGCAAAAAATAATTCTGGGCATAGTGCTCACTGGTTCTTGAGGTTCTAGTGTCATAGTCGCGCCAAAGGTGTAAAATATCGTTACATGGGATACATTGTAAACCCATCTCATAAAAGCGAAATGTAAGATCATAGTCCTCCGGGTATCTATTGTGCTCAAAAGCTCCACAATCCTCTAAATCTTTTTTGTGGACCATCCAACAAGGGGAGGGGATGACACATTCCTTATATATCTCAGAGTAGTTAGCTCCTCGGGAGGTAAGCTTGTTCAACCATCTTTCATATCGCTCGTAACCATTGCTTATTCCACGGTCAGAAAAGTATTGAACACCACCTATAGCTACGTGCCCTTTTCCATGCTTTTCTAATCCCGAAGCCAGGATTTTTAATTTATTTGGATTCATAATATCATCAGAATCCATTCTTGTTATTAATTCTCCCTTACTTAAATTATAGGCCGTCCTAAGTGCTGAAATAATACCTTCTCCTTTATTGGTATGTACTTTTATCCTTGTATCCGCAGATGAATAATGCTCAAGAATAATCTTGCTGTTATCAGAGGAGTGGTCATCTATCGCAATTATTTCCCAGTTTTGGTAATTCTGAGATATAACAGATTCAATGCACTCTGGCAGGAACACAGAAGTATTCTTAAATGGGATGAGTATACTAATAAGATGATTTTTCATTAAAAGCGCAATTGGAGTAATTATTCTATTGTTTTCACGAAATCATCCCAAAATACTGTAGATCCATTTTTAGCAGAAATTTTAGCTGCCTCCAGGATTTGCATAACAATAGCATTATTTTCAATACTTGAAGGTGAAAATGGTGGCAAGACATATCCTTCCTTAACCAGCTGTTGCATTAATGCAAAAGGATCATTTAGGCCTTTTGGCAAAGGAATGGCCTTAACTTTAGTGCTTTGCTTATTTCCCTTTGCGAGAATTTCCATATCCACACTATTCTTACAAAAAATATAACCTGAATTGCCATAAATCTCCATATCCTTAACATTTTGTGGCCAATTCCATGAGGCCTGAATAATTACTTGCGCACTGGGATAGGTAAGAACTACGGTGGCCTCATCCTCAACTTTCGGATAAAGATGTGGTTTAATTTGTTGTAATGTACATGAAACGCTTACTGGTTCGATTCCTTTCATAAGCCAGGTGACCAAATTCGCACCGTAACATCCAAAATCCGTTAAGGCCCCACCACCATTTAAGACAGGATCGGTGAGCCACTCCAAAAACTCAGGATTACAACCTATTTCTATTGGCCCCTGATGTCCGGTATGGAATACAATTTTTCTAATCTCACCTATTTTTCCAGAATTATGTACACTATCGTATGCCGCCTGATTGCTTGCATACCATGAGGTTTCATAGTTAGTTAATAGATATACATTGTGCTTCTTGGCTAATTCAATCATCCTTTTGGCATGCTTCCAATTAACAGCAAGCGGTTTCTCTACCATAATATGGATTCCTTTTGGAGCACAATATTCAACAACCTTCAGATGATCATAAATAGTGTTGAATGCAGTCACAGCTTCCGGTTTAGTTTCCTCTATCATTTCTTCCATCGTTTCATAGACTATGTCCATAGAAAATCCATGCTGCCTTGCATATTTACTGGCCAGGTCTCTGGGAGGTTCCACAATTCCAACAATCTCAATATCTCCGCGGTTCTCTCTTCCCAAAATCCAGTGCACATGGGTATGAACCAAACCGATGACTCCTACTTTAAGTGTTTTGGATTGAATACCACTTTTAAATCCGGAAACCTCAATCATTTTCAATTCATTTGCGTTACTTCCTTGTGCGATCAATACAGAGAAAGCTAGTACAAATGTGAAAGTCAGCAGGTATCTAACCATGGTACTTAAAGTGCTATTTATAACTTGAAGTTGATTTTTATAAAGTAGATAAAAATGTAACTATTCCCTGGCCAATGCATCATTTATGGCTTTTTCTGCCAATGGAGCCATTAACTCATATCCCTTTTTATTTGGATGAACCCCATCACTGCCAAGATCTTGTCGCAGGCCATTATTACCATCGGTCATTGCTGAAAAGTAATCCAGGTAAACAAAGCCTTTGCGCTCGGAATATGCCTTTATCATATTGTTTAGTGCAGGAATCTTTTCATTTGGCTTAAGTCCTTTGCGCCAGGGATAGTCATAAGCAGGTAGAACAGAGCATAAAACTACTTTTATGCCATTGGCTTCCGCCAATTCGGCCATGGACATCAGATTGTCTGCAATCATCTCCAAAGTAGATGGCCCCGTGTTACCGGCAATATCATTGGTTCCTGCCAGGATAGCGACTACTTTAGGCTTTAAATCAATTACATCTTGTCTGAACCTTACCAGCATTTGCGGAGTTGTTTGTCCACTTATTCCTCTGTTCACATATGGTTTACCCTCAAAAAACTCCGGCTGGTGATGAGACCACCCAATGGTAATAGAGTTGCCCATAAAAACGACACGATTTTCATTGTTTTTAACATCGGGGAGTTCTTTATTGGCAGAGCTGAAGTGTTCAAGTTGAGCCCAATCCTGGGCACTTAAAATGGAGTACGTAAAAAATAGGCAGATTACCAGAATGTTCTTGAAATTGTTTAAAATCATAATTCTCAGTTATATTATATTGCTTCAAAAGGTACAAAATGTTATAAGAATAAATAGCTATAATTTAAAGGTCTGTTTGAACGTGGAATTCGAAGGATGATAAGAACAAAAAAACCCCGCATTTAATGCAGGGTTCTATATTTAATTAATAGGTCTAATTATTCACATGGAACATCTTCACCATTACCATCCCAACAATGCCATTCTTCATCTTCAAAATAGTTAAATGCCCTTACTCTTCCTACAAAGGTATCTCTATTCCATTCAATTCTTACATCACTAAAATCCTGCCTGTTACTGTCATAAGCATAGGCGTTAAAATAGGCGTCAAAATCACCATCCTGAAGCCCGTATTCAAGATAGCTGTCTTTGAACATGTCATCATTCTCCTGTTCATCCAGTTCTCTAACCCAGGTATATCGAATATTGCCAATTTCGTCATTAGTTCGTTCCCAGTCTATTCTTAGCATAGCTACAGGGTTTTCCGGACTTTGATTTAATATCCAAAATCCGCTATTACCATCCATTGCAGAACTTCCGGAAAACCATAAAAATTCTTCAAAAGCTCCAATTCCAATCTTTGTAATATACATTTTCCATAGAACTTCTTCACCTGTTACTTCCCCTGTAAGACGGGCAGTATATTGACTGGTAAAGCCATCTACCTGGTAGGTCCATTGCCATATATTATCTCCTAAATCTTCAGGAGAATGTGCAAAAGCAGATTTGAAAGATGCTACCGGAACGGCAAGGGTTGTAAAAAGGGTTGAATTCCAGACGCCCACGACAATTTGAGAAAAAAACCAATTGCCATTGGGGGCTTTATCATTATAAACCAGTGCAGTACTTTTACCTGAGTTTGAATCATCGGTAAAATCGCTAAAGTCTATTGCCATAGACTCATAAAGTGGTAATGCCAGGCTATTAGCCGCATCTATTGTTTCATCAGATTTCTCGCAGGAAATTGTAAAAAATAAGGCAATTATAGCTGATATGCCGTATACTCTCCAATTTTTCATAACGTTAAAGATTTGTTTATTAATCACATTTATATGTTCTTTTAACGCTTATGTGACCATAAAAGTATGGGAGAATAGGCTATTTGTCGAAAACTAAAAAAGAAAAAGGACAATGAATAAAGATTCATAGGCAAGGAAACTTCCTGAATAATTCAGTTAATAGAGCCAAACAATCTTCGTTTAAGGTTTTGATAATATCGGCATAAGTATTGTAGACCTAATACTTGGCCGACTTACCTTTGGACATGGTTTTTTCAATAAAACTTCTAATATCAGAATTGGCTTTTTCCAAATCTTCTTTGCGGAGGTACATCATATGTCCACTTCGATAACCTTT
>JABDPH010000274.1 GCA_013042925.1 Eudoraea sp. | reverse complement strand
AAACGCGTAGTCAAGGGTAATAAGAAGTATGCCGAATATTCTTTTAGTCCTGCGATTGATATTTATAAAAAAGTAATCGATAAAGGATATGTGACTAGTGAACTATTAGAAAAATTGGGAAACTCATACTATTTCAATGCAAATTATGAGGAGGCCGAAAAAGTCTATAAACAACTAATTGAAACCTACGGAAATGAAGTAGGTCCGGAGTATTTTTTTAGGTATGGCCAAACCCTTAAAACACTTGGTGATTATAATAATTCTGATTCCATCCTGGCCCGCTTCGCGGATATGACTTCAAATGATTTACGTTCAAAAATACTTAAAACGGCAAAGGACTATAGGGAAGAGATTGCCAGAAATTCCGGCCGTTATGATATTGAACTTTTTGAGTACAATTCCAAATATTCGGATTTTGCACCTGCATTCTATAAAGAGGGTTTAATCTTTTCTTCGGACCGGGACACCGGTAATTTGGCCAGATACAGGCATACTTGGAATTCCAAAGATTTTCTGGATATCTATAAGGTGAATGCAGACAGTAGTTCAAGAAATCAGGTGGTAAAAATGGACATGATAAACTCCAGACTTCATGAATCTACTTCTGTGGCTACAAAGGATGGAAATACTATTTATTTTACACGAAATAATTTTGTTGATGGCAAATCTTCGAAAGATGAAGAAGGGGTAGTAAGATTAAAGATTTTCAGGATAAGCTGGAAGGATGGCGAATGGTCTGACCTTGAAGAATTACCCTTTAACAGCGATAGTTATTCAGTTGCGCACCCTGCTTTAAGCCCTGACGAAAAAACACTTTATTTTGTTTCCGATATGTCTGATTCAAAGGGAGCATCCGATATTTATAAGGTTTCAGTAAAGAAGGACGGCACCTTTGGCTCGCCAACAAATTTAGGGGCTCCAATAAATACCGAATCAAGAGAAACATTCCCTTTTGTTAGCAGTGAAAATATCCTTTATTTCTCATCAGATGGTCATCCGGGTCTGGGAGGTTTGGATATTTTTGCAACTAAAATCGATTATGAAGATTATTCAAATCCTGTACTAAATGTCGGGGAACCTGCCAATAGCAACAGGGATGATTTTTCCTATATCATAAATGAGGAAAACAAACGGGGTTATTTTGCATCGAATCGGGCTGATGGAATGGGAGCCGATGATATTTATGGTTTCCTGGAAACCAGACCTTTGGTTTTTGAATGCCTCCAGCCTATAACAGGGACTGTTAGAGATAAAATTTCCAATGAAGTACTTGTGGGGGCTACGGTAAAAGTGATAAATGAGAACAATGAGGAAGTCCTGTCTGCCATAACAGATAATGAAGGAAATTATACCCTTAGCTGCGATTGCAATCAGGGAAATTTTGTTAGGGCACAGACCCAGGGGTATATTCCGGCAGAGGAATATCTGCCAATATCTGATGGTAAGCCTATGATAATTGACTTCTATTTAGAGCGGGAAATAGTAGAAGCAGGATTTGGCGACGATTTAGCTAAGTTGCTGCAGTTGAGTACTATATATTTCGATTTTGGTAAATATGATATCAGGCGCGATGCGGAAATAGAAATACAAAAAGTCATCGCTGCCATGGAAAAATACCCAAGCCTTAAAATAAAGGCAAATTCTCATACAGATAGCAGAGGACCTGATTCCTTTAATCTTTGGTTATCTCAAAAGCGGGCAGAGTCTACTGTTAATTATATGATATCACAAGGCATAAATTCTGAGCGTCTTGAAGGCGAGGGATATGGGGAAACCCGCCTTGTAAATGAATGTGATGATGGGGTAAAATGCTCGAGAGATAAGCATCAGTTAAATCGCAGGTCGGAGTTCATTATACTCGAATAATTTCATTGTATAAAGTAAGATTTTAAGGCAGCTACTTTTGGTAGCTGCTTTATTGTTTTGTAGGATTCAAAATCATAAATAATAGGGCTTCATCGTTTAACAACACCCGTAAAAATTCCGCAATTCACTAAAGTTATTGCCCTAAACTTCGATATCCCGGCATTTCACCAGACGAATTAGCACTTATACAACAAATTTTTAATAGAAAGGATAATCCAAGGTATTTTTGAAACTTATTGCCATACCTACTTAAAATATGAAGTATAGTCCACTGCTATTAGCCCTGATCCTTCTGGCCCTCTTCGGTTCAGTAGTTCATACTTATGGACAGGGAACTTTCCTTGATAATTTCAATACTACCTCATATTCCAACAATAACGGAACGGCGAATTTTGCAACTAACTGGGTTGAAACGAATGAAGGAACGAGCCCCACGGCAGGTAGAATTAGGATAGTATCAAATCAATTACGGTTTAATAACCTGGATGGAAGAAGCATTGCCAGAACCCTTGACTTGTCAACAAGTACCGCAGTCACACTTACCTTAGATTATAATGCCACGAGCCGAGGTAATGAAGGCTTACGGGTTCAGCTTTGGAATAACAATACTTCCGCTTACGAAACGGTTGCCACGATTAATACCTCGGTTTCTGGTTCAATATCACATTCTTTGACTACGGATCAAATGTCGGCAGCATCCGCAATAAGGTTTGTTGGTGTTGATAATGGATGGAGTAACAGTGAAACTATATTTATAGATAATGTACAGTTTGTAGCAATATCCACGCCTTTTATTTCTATTGATGATGTAACGGTTAATGAAAATGCAGGAACAGCGACTTTTACGGCCACTCATTTAGGTCTTCCTGCCGGGGGACCTTTTACAGTGAATTTTCAAACTGTTGACGGTACTGCTACCGCAGGAAGCGATTATACGGCTATAGCAGGAGGCATATTAAGTTTTAACGGAACAGTAGGAGATACAGAACAAATAACGGTTTCAATAAACGATGATACCATATTTGAAACCATTGAAACCTTTAGTATTCAACTTACAGGAACTTCTGATCCCTCTGTTGATATTAGCGATACTGGTACAGGGACAATAAATGATAATGAAGTGGTATTGGGTAATACCCCGCTTACTCTTTTTCGTGAATTTGATGGTTACATGGACTATACCTCTACGGCAGGTACCTTGAGGACACAACCCAATACGGTAGATCCATGCGCAATAACCACATCCTCTTCCAATACTCTGAGCTCCCCAATACCGACAGGCGCCACTATTGAGGCAGCTTATTTATACTGGTCACATTCCGGGGCTACCATGGATTCTCAGGTAACCTTTGAAGGGAATACCGTTGATGGTAATGTGGGGTATACAACCTCTATTTCAGGATTATCTTTTTATGGTTTTTTTAGTGATGTAACCTCCATAGTTCAGGCAATACCAGACCCTTCCACAAACGTCTATGATTTTTCAGGCCTGACAGTAGATAATACCGGTACGTATTGCAGTTGGACTGTAGTTTTGGGAGGCTGGTCATTAATGATTTTTTACACGGATACAAGTCTCCCGGCTTCAACAATCAACTTATATCAGGGTTTTGACGGAAATCAGAATTCTTCATCAACATTTTCTTTAAGCGGTTTTTATGCCATTGGATCTGCGGGTTCAAAAACAACAGCTTTATCCTGGGAGGGCGATCAGACTTTAGCGAACAATGAATCCCTGCAATTTACAACACCTTTGTCCGGGACCAACCTTCTGGTAGGTGATGGAGATAACGATGGGATTTCTGCAAACAATCCCTTTAATTCAACGAACTTTGATAATACCGTATTACCCAACCTTAATAATACCGCTTCCCATGGGGTAGACCTGGATACCTATGATGTATCGGCCTTTATCCTCCCGGGAGAAACCAGTGCAACAACCCAGGTTAATGTAGGACAGGACTATGTGATTATGAACGCAGTAGTTCTAAAAGTACCTTCCAACCTAATTACCGGCCGGGTGTTTGAAGACGTGAATTATGGGGGCGGTGCAGGTAGAAATTATGCTGCTGCTTCTGGTTTAGGAATTTCTGGTGCCACTGTAGAACTTTGGGATAATGGAGGTACGCTCATTGATACTCAAACAACGGATGCCAGTGGAATATATGTATTTGCCGGGATGGTAAACGGCACTTATAGTGTAAGGGTTGTGAACGGTAGTGTCAATTCTACCAGGCCAGGAGGTAGTGGCTGTGGGAGTTGTATCCCTGTCCAGACCTTTAAAACAGAATATATTGCCAGTACACTGGTGGAGCGCACTAATGAGGTAGGCGGGGCCAACCCAACAGCAACTGATCCCGGTGCGGGAACCCTTGCGGGAGCTCAGTCGGTAGCATCCGTAACCATAGTTTCAGAGGGTGTGGCAGGGCTCGATTTTGGCTTTAACTTTAATGCCATCGTCAATACCAATATAGATGGTCAGGGTTCCCTGGAGCAGTTTATCAT
>JABDPH010000270.1 GCA_013042925.1 Eudoraea sp. | reverse complement strand
GGGCCATAACTGTAGTGGAAAGCACTAAAAACGAAGACCTGAAGAAGGCCTATTCTTTAATTGAGAATTGCCTGGCAAAAAAATCTAATAGTATTAGAATTGGTATAACTGGTGTACCTGGTGTTGGTAAAAGTACTTTTATAGAAATCTTCGGAAAAACCCTTACAAACCTTGGCAAGAAAGTTGCCGTATTGGCTGTAGATCCTACGAGCACCCTTAGTAAAGGGAGTATTCTGGGTGATAAAACTCGTATGCAGGAACTGGTTAAAGATCCTAACGCCTTCATACGACCCTCACCCTCAGGTGAATCACTTGGAGGAGTGGCCCGTAAGACCCGGGAGTCAGTGATCTTATGCGAAGCTGCTGGTTTTGATATAGTTTTAATAGAAACTGTTGGGGTTGGGCAAAGTGAAACAGCTGTTCATAGTATGGTTGATTTCTTCCTGCTTCTAAAATTAGCCGGTGCCGGAGACGAGCTACAGGGAATAAAAAGGGGCATTATGGAAATGGCAGATGCCGTTGTCATTAACAAAGCTGAAGGTGATAATCTGAAAAGAGCGCAACGGGCAAAAGCGGAATTTGAAAGAGCATTGCAGCTATATCCCCCAAAAGAAAATGGTTGGATTCCTAAAGTAAGTACTTGTTCATCGATTGAAAATTTGGGAATAATTGAAATTTGGGAGACGATCAAACAATTCTTTGATACCACCAAAGACCATGGGTATTTTGAAATCAATAGGCAAAATCAGAATAAGTACTGGCTCCTGCAGACTATAAATGAACTTTTAAAACATCATTTTTTCGAGGTACCTAGTGTTAAAGAAAATCTGGAAAAGATGATGATGCAGGTGGCAAAAGAAAAAATCTCACCGTTTAGGGCTGCCGAACTACTAATGGCTGGATATAAGAAAGAACTTAAATAAAAAGTATAAATTTGTCGCAACACTTTTATACACCAGAATGAAGCCGGTTACGCTATCACTTATTTCAATTGTTATCCCTCTATACAATGAAGAGGAAAATGTAGTTCTACTCACAAACAAAATTCATGAGAGCCTGAAAGGTTATCTGTATCAGATTATTTATGTTGATGATTTTTCTACAGACAATACCCGTAAAGTGGTTAAGGACATGAAAGATCCCAATGTTCATCTCATTGCTTTAAAAAAGAATTACGGCCAAAGTCTGGCACTGGCGGCAGGGATTGATTATGCTAAAGGAGAATATATTATAACCATGGATGGAGACCTGCAAAATGATCCGCAGGATATTCCCAAAATGATGGAACATGTGGTAAGTGGTGAATATGATGTTGTTACCGGAATACGGCAAAAAAGAAAAGATTCTTTGGTTAAAAAAATTCCCTCCAAGATCGCCAATTTTATGGTGAGACGTGTAACTAAACTGGACATCAAAGACAATGGATGCGCTCTTAAAGTATTTACCAGGGATATTGCGAAGGATCTAAATCTGTATGGTGAAATGCACCGGTTTATTACATTACTTGCACATCTGGAAGGTGCTCAGATAAAACAAGTACCTGTAAAACACCACGCAAGAAATGCAGGGGTTTCAAAATACGGTTTGGAACGCGTTTTTAAGGTAGTGGCCGATATGATGCTGCTACTTTTTATCAGGAAGTATTTTCAACGACCAATTCATCTGTTCGGCATTTTTGGAGTACTTCTGATTATTTTAGGAATTTTTATAAATATATACTTGCTTATTGTCAAACTGGGTTACGGACAGGACATAGGTAACAGACCCTTACTCATTTTTGGAATGATGTTCATATTGGCCGGGATTCAGTTGTTTACCATCGGAATAGTCATGGAATTATTAATCAGAACCTATTACGAATCTCAAAATAAGCGTCCGTACCGAATAAAAAACATATCTGTTGGTGGCCAATCTTCGTAAAAAAGGGATTACCCTCCTTAAAATCCTTTTTAGCTTTGTATTGCTATATTTTGTTTTTACAAAAATTCAATTCAGTGAAGTATGGGAGATCCTTAAAGGCAGTAATTTTTATTATTTGTTCGCCGCTCTCTTGTTTTTTATAATCTCCAAAGTCTTTTCGGCCCTTCGTCTAAACCTATATATTCATCAAATCAAAATATTTCTTACACAGTTGAGCAACATAAAACTCTATCTGCTAGGTATGTTCTACAATCTGTTTTTACCGGGTGGCATTGGTGGAGATGCTTATAAGGGATATGTATTAAAAAAAAAGTACGAAGTAAAGACCAAGAGCGTAGTTTCCATCCTGATTTTAGACAGGCTTAATGGTCTTTTATTAATTTTTGTGATTAGCTGCCTGCTTGCCCTGTTCTTAAACGAATACAGGATAAATTCTTATAAAATATTTTTTGGAATAGCCATAGTGCTCAGTATTCTGGTTTTTTGGGTTTTCAATAAAAGATTTTTTTCTTTCGTTTATCCGGTTTTTTGGAAATCCCTGGGGTTTTCTGCATTGGTTCAGCTCGCCCAATTGGTTAGTGTATTATTTATTTTGAAAGCTTTAGATGTTGAAGGAAATAACATTGCTTATTTATTTATATTTCTGATATCTTCTATCGTTTCTGTATTGCCACTTACTATTGGTGGAATAGGCAGCAGAGAAGTGGTCTTCTATTATGGGGCCTTATGGCTGGCTTTAGACGAGAATACTTCAGTAAGTATTAGCATGTTATTTTTTCTTATCACCGCCTTAGTTTCACTTATGGGTATCGTTTACCACTTCAAAAAACCAGAATTAAAAGAGACTATAATTTAAAATCTTTATTCGGAAAGTTGTATTAAATGCATTTTGTTCAAAACCTCATTCCTTGTTGCCGGATTTAAAAACTTAGGTTGTAAACGCGTTATCCTAAATTGATCTACGGTGAATTGCTTGTCCCATTCTAAACCCGAAGCTTTTAATTTTTTAAGATCATTATCCGCCACATAAACCCAAACAGCACCCATCCCGGCCAAATTATCCTGCTCTGCATATTGAACCGGATGTTGGTTGTAAAAATCAAGGCCCCATGTATGATGCCATGTAATTTTATAAACATCATCTACAGGGATCTTATTCTCAGCTATTATCTCTGCCATTGTAGATCCAGCCTGATATTTAAGTAAAGATGGATAAAAATGTAAGTTTAAAATGGCATTTAAAAGAAGAGAACTGTAAACTGAAATGCTTATTAACTTAAGACCATATTCCTCACGTTTCATACTAAAATAAACAATCAGCACTATGCTCATTATTAATAGACTATAGGCATACCAGCTTGAGATCTTAAATACAAACAAGCAAATAAGGACAGTGGTAATTAAAACCAGACTTAGAATAAAATATTGAAGCCCAAGAAATACCTTAACATTTTTTTCCTTTGATGAATTGAGTAATTTGCCGATGAATGATGCCGAAAGTATTGCGAATAAAGGAATAAGAATATTTAAATAGTGTGGTAATTTAAATTGTGCAAAACTTATGATTATAAAGATCAATGTAATACCGCCAACAGTTAGTAATTCTCGCCCGGAATCTCTCCGGAACCTGGTCGTAATAAATTCTTTCGCCCTGGTCCCATAAGCTGCAAGTCCAATTAGGGTCCATGGAAGAAACACCCATAAAAAAGTATGAAAAAAGAAAAAATAATCGCTGCTGTTTTTCCCTACGCCTTCTCCGCTTAATCGTTCAAAACTTTGTTCCCACAAAATAAACAGTATTCCACTCCTATGGTCTTTTCCCCTGATAACCTTCTCAGGATGCAGATCAAATTGTAAGTAATACGCATATAAAATCGGGCTTATTGTTAAACCAAAAACAGCCAAAGCAACCAATACCTTCCAACTAAATAACTGTTTCCATTTATTCGTATATATCAAATGGCAAAGTAGTGGCAGACCAATTACCAAAATTGCAATCTGACCTTTGGTAGAAAAAGCGATTCCTGCACCAAAGGCACCCATCAGCAGGTTTTTAAAAGAATTTTTTTCTATATATGACGCAAATTGCCAAATGGCAAAAATGGTGAATCCGGTAAGAACTGCATCGGTACGCACGTCAATATTAGATAGCATAATGGTTTGTGCAGTCATGAAAATGAGTGTAGCTATTTTCCCTACTTCCTTATTATAGAGAAGCTTTCCCAGACCAAAGCAGCTGTAAGCACCTAAAAGTGTAGTTAAAATGCCGGGAATGCGATAGGCCCATTCATTAAGTCCGAATATTTTAAAGGAAATAGCAGCGAGCCAATAATGCATATGGGGTTTATCTAAGTATTCCTCCGGACCTTTGATCAAGTTTATAAAATCGTTTTCCTGTACCATCCGCATTGCCATTACGGCAAACTGAGCTGAATCATTCTCGAAAAGAGTCACAAACATTCCGGCCAGGTATACCAGAACAATAAGTATGAGGAAAAACCAATACCTCGTATTTGAGATCATATACGATACTTGTAAATAGCAAAGATATACAACTTTGCAAATAGCCAGCCAAATAGAAATCCTACCACAATGCCACTTAATACGTCTAAAGGAAAATGTACTCCGATATAAATTCTACTATAGGAGACAAAGATGGCCCAAACAATTAAAAAGATTCCAAAATACTTATAGTACGGTCTGAAAAGAATGGTAAAGAATAGAGCTAATGCAGAGGTATTTGAAGCATGTGCTGAAAAATAACCGAATTTGCCACCGCAATAGTCTTTTACCAGTCGCATCATTTGGCTTACTTCAGGATCATAACAAGGGCGTAATCGCTGAATCCCATACTTAAAAAAATTAGACAATTGATCAGTAGCGGTGATCAGTAAGACTACTGTGATAAGCACGACAAGTAATTTCTTTGTTCCGAATTGTTTATATGAAAGTATCAGTAATAAAACATACAAAGGAATTGCACTCCACTTATTGGTAAGAAACATCCAAAAAGCATCCCACTCAGAACTTCCCAGATTGTTTAGAAATAGGAACACTTCCTTGTCGAGTCGCAATAATTCTTCTAACATCCTAATCTTTGTATCTGGCTATTTCCCGATCATAAAATTCAGTGCCCGCTTCTATTAAATTCTCTGCTTCTTCAGATAGCGCATTTTCATCTTCTGCAGTAAAGTCCTCAAGCCATTCCACCTCATCATTTTCCAGGTTCAATATAAACCTTGGATATTCTGTATGAACAATAAATATGGCTGTAGGGTAATCCGTATTATCACCAAGTAAAAATTTTGGAAATTGCATAGATCAATTCATTTTTAAATTTATTGGTAACGAAATTTACCAATGATTTAAATAAGTAAAACACTTATGTACCTATAAGTCGTTTCGTCATTTTGTTGAACCGAATATACAACATAATTGCCGATGCCGTTAGGCCCGAAAGCAATCCTATCCATATGCCCGTACTCTTTAATTCGGTATGTAAACCAAGGTAATAGCATATTGGAAAACCTATCAACCAATACGCAATGAGGGTAATAAATGTTGGTACTTTTACATCCTGTAAGCCTCTGAGCGCACCGAGGATAACTACCTGAAGACCATCTGAAATCTGGAAAAAAGCTGCTACTAAAAGTAATTGCGAAGCCAAAAGTATTACCTCCATATTATCTGCCTGGTTCACCGGGTCGTTAACATCGAGGTAAATGGTAGGAAACCAAAACCGTCCTAAAAGGAAAAATATGGCAAAGATAACCTCTAATATAAACGTAAGGAGAAAAATAGACTGAGCAATTCGTCTTAATTCCGCGAAATTTTTAAGCCCTTTCTGATTACCTACGCGAATCATAGCCGCTACTCCCAGTCCCATACCAAACATAAAGGTCATGCTGCTTAGATTTAATGCTATCTGATTAGCTGCCTGGGGGTTTTTGCCTAAAACTCCGCTGATCCAAATTGCTGCTGTAAATATGGCTACTTCAAAAAACATTTGCAATGCAGATGGAAATCCAAGATGGATAATCTTACGCATAACCTCTTTTTCAATCTTTCTGAAATTAAATCCCGTAACATAATCGTGAAACTTTTTCTTCTTTTCCAACAGATACCAAAGCAATATCAGCATAATTACCCTTGATGCGAGGGTACCAATGGCAGCTCCTATAATTCCAAGTTTTGGAAAACCCAGGGCACCAAAAATCAGTAGGTAATTCAGGACTATATTTACCACATTAGCAACAATAGTGGCATACATGGGATATTTTGTTTGAGACAATCCCTCAGAAAATTGTTTATAAGCCTGAAACATTACCAACGGAACCAGCGAAAAGGCTACGAGATCTAAATAAGGTATAGCCAAGGTTACCACTTCAGGTGGTTGGTCCATCAAATAAAGTAACGGTTTCCCCAGTTGAATGAGGCCAAAAAGCGCAACTCCAAGGAAAGTACATAGCAATAATCCGTGCTTAAGGGCACTTTTACCCCCAGCCTTATTACCAGCGCCATCAGCCTCAGCAACCAATGGGGTAATTGCAGTTGAAAATCCTATGCCCAGGGACATAGCTATAAAAACAAAACTATTACCCAAAGAAACGGCGGCCAATTCTGCAGTACCCAATTGCCCCACCATAATATTATCGGCAAAAGCCACAAAGGTATGCCCCAGCATCCCTAAAATAACAGGAACCGCCAGCCTTATATTATATCTGAATTCTTTGGTATACCGCTGCAACAAATCTGGGTAATTTTGAAGCTGCAAATATAGGATTTAGGATTGGTTTAATTTGGGTATTTATGAACCTCTGTTGCATAGGTTCAAGAGTAAATCTGCCAAACTTGTAATAGGAGTAAACTTTTATTGGATTCACCCCTTCCAATTTCAAATTTTCTTGGCTTCCTCCCAATATACATCCATCTCGTCAAGTGACATTTCTTTTAGTTTTTTGCGCTGTTCTTTCGCCTTACTCTCCAGATATTGAAACCGCTTTATAAATTTCTTATTCGTTCTCTCCAGTGCACTCTCAGGATTGATATCTAAAAATCTGGCATAATTAACTATAGAGAAAAGCACATCTCCAAACTCTGCTTCCAATTTATCTCGGTTCCCTAAGTTTATTTCTTCCTGCAATTCTGATAATTCTTCTTTGACCTTTTCAAATACTTGTTCCGGACGTTCCCAATCAAATCCAACTCCAGCTACTTTTTCCTGAATCCTATTGGCTTTCACTAATGCCGGAAGACTATTTGGAACGCCTTCCAGAACGCTTTTTTTACCTTCTCGTAGTTTAATATTTTCCCAATTCCTTTTTACATCCTCCTCATCAGTGACAGCAACATCCCCATAAATATGAGGATGGCGGTTTATGAGTTTATCACAAATAGAATTAGCTACATCGGCAATATCAAAACTATTCGTTTCCGACCCTATTCTTGCATAAAAAACAATATGCAACAACAGATCACCAAGCTCATTTTTTATTTCATTAAGATCATTATCCAAAATTGCGTCGCCCAATTCATACGTTTCTTCTATGGTAAGGTGCCTTAACGTTTGCATTGTCTGTTTTTTGTCCCATGGACATTGCTCCCGGAGCTCATCCATTATAGTAAGAAGGCGATCAAAGGCCTTGAGTTGTATTTCTCTTTTATTCATTGAACGAGCATTTGTGTAAAAGTACAAATACGAATGAGATAGGTGTATGGAAAATTTAAACTAATTTAGAAGCAGACAACTAACTAATCCAGAAAATAAAATCATGCCATCCAGACGAGATTTTTTGTTGCAATCCACAGTTTTTACGACCGGGTCCTTGCTATTACCTTCCTTTACTTATGCCTCAACTAAAACACAACATTATGG